>JBBREY010000001.1:0-86237 GCA_038225275.1 Chitinophagales bacterium
GTACAAAAAAGTAGGGCAATAACAAGCAGCCGGTTTTTGGTAGTTAATCTCATTGAAGTTTTGTTTATGAATGAATTGTTAAGACTTAGACTACAATAATAATCAAAAACATGTCGGTATATCAGAGTTTTTTAAAACAAAATTTTACTGCCTTATCTTTGAAGCTATGATTAATGCAGGAATTTTAGGAGGTGGCCAGCTAGGAAGAATGTTACTACAAGCTGCGGCAAATTACCCTGTAGAAACTTTTATTTTGGAGAATGACCCTGATTGTCCATCTGCTCACCTCTGCCATCATTTTATAAAAGGAGATATTACTAATTTTGACGATGTCTATAATTTTGGAAAAGGGTTAGATGTCGTTACAATAGAAATTGAAAATGTGAATGAAGACGCTTTGCAGCAATTGGAAGATGAGGGAATAAAAATTTTTCCAAATGTGGCAGCATTAAAAATCATAAAAAGCAAGATTTTACAAAAAGAATTTTACAAAGCTATTGAAGTGCCATCAGGTGATTTTGTTGTCACAAACTCCAAAGCCGATCTTCTTCAACACAAGAACTTTGTTCCTGCTGTGCACAAACTTGCAAAGGGCGGCTATGATGGTAAGGGGGTAGAGTTGATGCATACAGACGCAGATTTTGAGAAAGGATTTGATGCACCCGCTGTGTTGGAAAAAATGGTCGATATAAAAAAGGAGTTGTCCATGATCATTGCGGTAAGCCAAACTGGCGAAACCGTTATCTACGAGCCTGTAGATATGGTGGTAGATCAACGACTCAATTTATTAAGCTTCCAAATTTGCCCTGCAGTAATTGATAAAAAAATAATGTGGAAAGCGGAGGCAATAGCTTTAAAAGTTGTGAAAGAATTAAAAAGTGCAGGCATTTTTGCAGTTGAACTTTTTACAGATAAAGCGGACAATATTTTTGTAAACGAAACGGCTCCGCGAGTACACAACAGTGGGCACCACAGCATTGAAGCTTGTTACAGTAGCCAGTTTGATATGTTATGGCGAGTAATGCTTGGTTATCCCTTGGGTAATACAGACCATATTTTACCTGCGGCCATCGTGAACCTTGTAGGAGAAGAAAATCACACAGGCGAAGCAGTTTATAAAGGCTTGGAAGAAGTGCTTGCGATGGATAATGTTTTCGTGCATATCTATGGAAAAAAAATAACCAAGCCGGGAAGAAAAATGGGGCATGTAACTATATTAAGTAACGAGCCACAAGAACTGTTACACAAGGCAAATCAAATAAAACAACTGCTTAAAGTAGTAACTGCACTTGGTCAAACTGTTAAAGGTGATTAGTTGGTAGTCTTTATTTACCGACACCCGTAATTCGTAATTCGTAATTTATTTTATAACTCAACATTTATAACTAAAAGCATTATGACCTTCTTACAAACACTAAATATTTCATCAAATAACAAAGGCGTTTCTACCGGCTTGCAATGGGTAAAATCAAAAGGAGAAAAAATTTCTTCTTATTCACCCGTTGACGCAGTTTTAATTGGAACTGTAACCGGAGCAGATAAACAGGCTTACGATACTGTAGTGGAAAAAGCGCAAGAAGCATTTGCTGAATGGCGTTTGTGGCCCGCACCGAAACGTGGCGACATTGTTAGGCTTGTAGGAATGGAACTAAGAAAATTCAAAACAGAACTTGGTACACTTGTGAGTTATGAAATGGGCAAAAGCCTGCAGGAAGGTATGGGCGAAGTACAAGAGATGATTGACATCTGTGATTTTGCAGTAGGGCTTTCCCGCCAACTCCATGGCACTACCATGCACAGCGAAAGACCTGGACACAGAATGTATGACCAATATCATCCGCTTGGAGTAGTAGGAATTATTTCAGCATTTAATTTCCCTGTAGCAGTATGGGCTTGGAACAGCATGTTGGCATGGGTTTGTGGCGATGTAACCGTTTGGAAACCTAGTGAAAAAACACCATTGTGTGGTGTTGCATGCCAGCAAATAATACAAAGCGTATTTAAAAAAAACAATGTACCCGAAGGTGTTTGCGGACTCATAAGTGGTGGTAGAAATGTTGGTGAATGGATGAGTGCAGATAAAAGAATTCCACTCGTTAGCGCAACCGGCAGCACAAGAATGGGCAAAGCCGTGGGAGCCGTTGTTGGCGAAAGGCTCGGCAGAAGTTTATTGGAATTAGGCGGTAACAATGCCATTATTATTTCCAGCGAAGCTGATATAAATATTGCCATAACCGCAGCTGTTTTTGGGGCTGTTGGTACTGCAGGGCAAAGATGTACAACAACCCGCAGATTGATCATTCACGAAAAAATATACAATAAGTTTAAAGAGCGTTTGGTATCCGCCTACAGTCAATTAAAAATTGGAAATCCCCTTAATGAAAAAATGCATGTAGGACCATTGATTGACAAAGATGCTGTTACCAATTACTTAAACGCAGTAGAAAAATGCAAAGAACAAGGCGGTAATTTTATTGTTGAACCCGGCGTTTTAAAAGGGAAAGCTTTTGAAAGCGGGTGTTATGTAAAGCCTTGCGTTGCAGAAGCAAAAAACAGTTTTGAAATTGTGCAGCATGAAACCTTTGCACCAATTCTTTATATCATGAAATACAAAACGATGGACGAGGCAATTGCTATTCAGAATGGCGTGCCACAAGGATTATCATCATCCATTATTACAAATAACTTGAGGGAAGCTGAATTATTTTTATCGCAGGCTGGAAGTGATTGTGGTATTGCAAATGTAAATATTGGTACATCAGGAGCCGAAATTGGCGGTGCGTTTGGTGGCGAAAAAGAAACCGGCGGTGGCCGGGAAAGTGGCAGCGACGCATGGAAAGTTTATATGCGTAGACAAACAAATACGATCAACTACACAGATAAATTGCCATTAGCACAAGGGATAAGGTTTGATTTGTAAGTGGTGAGTGGGAAGTGGAGAATGGGAAGTGGGAAGTAGCAACGAACTGACTTAATTAGTTCGTCTATCAGCGTTCATGGATCGTTATCCTTGGTCTGTCGTCTTTAATCCGTCGTCTGTTTTCCAACGCCACTTCACAAAATTTAGTAAAAATATTTCTATGGCCAAGTTTGCTAATCTCTATGTGTTATTTTCGTCTAATAAATAAATCAATTAAAAAAGTATGAACAAAATTACTACAATAGCGTTTGCTGCCATGCTTTTGGGATCAACAGCATATGCTCAAAAAAGCAAGGATGAAGTGCCGAAAAACTGGTATCAACTTGACCCCGCGACATCGGGTTACAACGGCATTAGTTTACAGAAAGCTTACGATTTAGCAAAATCAAAAAAACTTACAAGCAAGAGAGTAATCGTTGCTGTTATTGACAGTGGCATAGATACCACGCATGAAGACCTTAAACCAATTCTTTGGACAAATCCAAAAGAGATTCCTGGTAATGGAATAGACGATGATAAAAATGGCTACATAGATGACGTGCACGGTTGGAATTTTTTGGGCGGTAAAGATGGCCGAAATGTAAAAGAAGACAGTTATGAAGGTGCAAGGGTTTACCACAGATTGAATTCAAAGTGGGAGGGTAAAACTTCGGATGATGCAATATCTGCAAGCGATAAAAAAGAATTTGCAGACTTTGAAAGAGCCAAGCAAAAAACTGTGGGAGATGTTAATCCGCAGCAAATGAAACAGGTTGAATTTATGTATTCAAAGGTCGTTGCAGGTGATTCAGTTATTAGAAAAGAAATCGGCAAAAGTTCATACACAAGTGTTGACATGGAGGCATATAAACCTACTGATGCTGATGCGAAAATGACGAAAGCCATATTGGTAAACATTTCTAAGGCAAACAACACTACGGATATTACAAACGAACAATTAATAGAAGAATTAAGTGGTGAATTGCGTAAAGGCGAATCTGCTACACAAGCGCCAATAGAATACAGAAAAGATATCGTAAAGGATGATGAAACAAACATCAACGATCGCAATTATGGCAATAATGATTTGTTAGCTAACACGCCAATGCATGGTACACATTGCGCAGGTATAATTGCGGCAGTAAGAAACAATGGTAAGGGCATGAATGGAATTGCAGACAATGTTAGAATTATGGCTGTGCGTGCAGTACCCGATGGCGATGAGCACGACAAGGACATTGCCAATGCTATCCGTTATGCTGTTGATAATGGTGCACAAATAATAAGCATGAGTTTTGGCAAAGATTTTTCACCAGAAAAAGAATGGGTAGACGATGCATTTAGATATGCTGCAAGTAAAAATGTTTTACTTGTGCATGCTGCGGGAAATGATTCAAAAAATGTTGACACAACCTATAATTTCCCTAACCCATTTTATTTAAACGGGAAAGGAAGAGCTGATAACATTATTACTGTTGGCGCATCAGGCGACTTAAAAAATGGTGGCCTTACTGCTTCTTTCAGTAATTATGGCAAAAAAGAAGTTGATGTTTTTGCACCTGGTGTAAATATTTATTCAACATTACCGGGTGGCAATAATTATGGTAATTTGAGCGGTACTTCTATGGCTTGTCCTGTTGTAGCCGGCACTGCCGCTTTGTTGCTAGAATATTATCCCAACCTAACAGCTGTACAATTAAAAGAAGCAATTGAAAAATCTGCAGTAGCACCAAAAGAAAAAGTAAATAATCCTGAAACAAAAGAGAAGGTTTCTTTAAGTGAACTTTCAAAGAGCGGTGGTTTTTTAAATGCATACGAAGCAATGAAATATGCGGGTAATATGCAAACTAAAAAAACTATAAAAATGCCCGAAACTAAAATTAAAACTTCAAAAAAGGGATAAGGAATAATTAAGTTTAAAGTTATAAAAGCCGCTTCAAATTTATTGAGGCGGTTTTTTATTTTCGTAATTTGTACATTTGAAAAAAATAAACCGATGAATGAACCTGCTGTTTATAAAAATTATTTTGAAAGATATACTTCATTAATTGCTGAAAAAGATCTTGCAACTGCATTTGAAAATCAAACAAAAATATTGGATACTTTCTTCAACTCTATATCAGAAGAAAAAGCAGGTTATGCCTATGCCGCTGATAAATGGACTTTGAAAGAAATGCTTCAGCACATGATAGATACGGAGAGAATCTTTTCATTTAGAGCATTGGCCATATCACGTAAAGAAAGTGCAGTTCTCCCTGGGTTTGATGAAAATATTTATGCAGCAAATTCATTTGCAACCAGAAGAACCTGGGCAGACTTAGTAAATGAAATGAGGATAGTAAGGCAAAGCACTAGGCTATTGTTTAATTCTTTTACAGAGGCAATGTTGGCTCATGCGGGCAATTTTAGCTCAGCATCTGCTACACCAAATACTATTGGATCTATTATTCTTGGACATTTTTATCACCATGTAATTATTGCCAACGACAGATATCTTAACTAAAAAAGCCGCCATGTAAATATTTACATGGCGGCTTTAAATCGTAAAATGTACCTTAATTTCTTTTGGCCATTTTATCGTTTACGATCATTTTGTTTAATATTTTAACTGATTCATCTATATAAATATCCTCTCCCACTCTTTTCACAAATTGCTTGTTTCTGTCAATTTTTTCCTTTGTTCTATTAATTTCCACCGTGTCTGCTACAATATTTTTTACCTCCAAAGTCTTGGTTAATTTGTACGCTTCTTCTAATTGCTTGTAAACAGTTTTTAGTTGCTTTTTCTCTTCTTCAAACTGTTTCAAATTTAAACTGAAAGGCTTATCCGAACTCGCTTCTAAAATCTTCACGTTGTTTTTTATCTTCGTAAAGTTAGGGCTCATAGCTGTTTGTGAATTGGCTGAGGTGATTACGGCATCCAGGTTTGTATAATTTTCCCACGGCTTAAAATCTACCTTTTCAATTTCATCCCACTTCAATGCATATTTGTTGTCTTTTTCTCTAAACTTAAGGTATTCAAGCCTGTCAGGTAAAACAACATCAGGCGTAACACCTTTTAACTGGGTAGCACCACCATTTATTCGGTAAAATTTTTGCAGCGTTAATTTTAATGATCCTAAATCTTCCACTTTGTTACTACTTATTAACCTGTTCTCGCTTTCAGGATTTAAAGGGATAGTTCTTTGAACTGTTCCTTTACCATATGTGCTTGTACTACCAATAATTATTCCTCGCTTATAGTCTTGTATCGCTGCTGCAAATATTTCAGAAGCCGATGCACTGGTTTCGTCTACCATCACAGCAAATGGTCCAGTATATTGTACTGATCTATCTCGATCTCTTAATATTGATGGTTTCTCATCTCTGCTTTTCACCTGAACAATTGGCCCATCTTCGATAAATAAACCTGCCATCTGCACAACATCATACAAAGAACCTCCACCATTGTTTCTTAAATCAAGTACAATACCTTCTACATTTTCTTTTTTAAGTTTTTCAATTTCTTTAGCAACATCTGCAGCACACCTTGGCTGAGATGGATCCTGAAAATCTGCATAAAACTCAGGTAAATATATGTACCCGATTTTGTGATCACTGTTTATGATGACAGACTTTGCATAAGTCTCATCAATATTTATTTTATCTCTCAACAAGGAAACTACTTTTGTACTTCCGTCAACTCTTCTTATTGTCAATCTAACTTCAGATCCTCTCTCAGAACCTCTTATGATTTTTACAGCATCTGTTACCGAATAACCCGTTACGTCAATAGGTTCTGCCGCACCCTGTCCTATCTTAATAATTTCATCGTTCTCTTTCAATTCACCGCTTCTCCAAGCTGGCATACCGCTCACTAAACTCGTTATTTTAATTTTTCCATCCTCCTCTTTCAACTGCGCTCCAATACCATAAAAACTTCCCTTCATAGATTCATTGAACCCACGCAAATCTACAGGAGCAAAATAGTCGGTGTGGGGATCCATACTTCCAGCAATATCGTTCACGAACGTGCTAAAGTTTTCATCAGCTGTTTCTCTGTTTTTCTTTGTTGTAAAATAGCGTTCTATCTGCTTTCTAACAAAATCTCTCGACTCTCTTTCAAGAGTAGAATCTGCCTTAAATTTAAAATCTTTTTTATCCTTGTTTTTTGTCCGCTCTTCAACTAAATCAGAGAACTTACCAAGGGACATATACTTCATCCTTTTTCTCCACAAATCTGTACGCTCTGCTTCATTTTTTGGGAATGATAATTTTTCAGGATTTGATTCTACAAATTCATTGACAGTAAAATCAAATGGCTTTGCAAGAATTTTTTCATACAAAGATGAAACTTCATTTTGCCTTTTAAGGTAGATAGCATTTACAGCATAAAAAGATTCAATCTCAGCACCATGCAATTCATCATCTATTCTATTGTTGTATTTGCTTAACTCGTTGATGTCTGATTGAAAGAAAATATTCTTTTCACCATCAAGATCTTCTTCGAATCGTTTTAGCACCGCCTTACTAAATTCATCATCAATTTTTTTTGGATTAAAATGTCCTTCCTCCAACAATATACCTACGTTTCGTAAAATTTTTGCGTAACGTAATTTGGGATTTTCTTCGTTGTTTTTTTCGGAGTTGCCCATCGATTTAAAACCAATAAACAATCCAACGCTCATTAAAACGAGCATTACAGGTATAAATTTTTTACTCATCATAAATGATGCAATTTTTTGCATGTAGTAAAATTAACGTAAAAATGAAGTTACAAGATTATATGAGTGGCTAAACGGTAATAATGTTTTGTTAAACGGAATTAATTTCCACGACAACCAATACTACAAAGGGTTTTGTAATTTACTCATCAGTTTTTCCGCAATAAATAACAAGTGAGAATTTTTGTGAGCCAAATTAATATTGTCAAGTGCAACTTTACATGTGTACTAGCTTATAAAAAATTATAACTATTCAATTGTATTCTTACAGACGAGAACCATGTTTCGACATTAAGAATATATTGTTTCTGCAGGATTAATTTAATACATTATCGTACTATTTCACCTACCCTTTCTTATCATTTTTTAAAAAATTGATAAGGCCCTTAAAATAGTTCGGCTGGTCATCCCACATACTACAATGGCTACCATCCGGGCAAGTAACTAGTTGTCCGTTACCTAATTTTTCGCTCATCATTTTCATAAAGTCAGGGTCCATGGTATCGTGCATTCCTCTTATCACAAGCGTTGGAACTTTAATTCTGTACAGATCTGCCGTACGATCCCATAATGCAAGTCTACCGCTAATGCCAAATTCTGATGGGCCCTGCATGATCGTATAAATTTGCGTGTTTGCATGTTCAAAATCTCTACTTAACGGCTCTGGAAAAGGATATACCCTGCAAACATGTTCATTGTAATAATGGTTCATCAATAAACTCATGTAACGTGGATCTCCGGTTTTATTTTCTTTTTCAAAATTAAAAATACTATCAACCACCTTTGGATCCATTTGTTTTTGCAAAACATTTTTGTTGTAAGCAGCATAAGCCGGACAACTGCTCATCATGTTACTAATTATTAAACCCTTTAAATGTTGTTGGTATTTTAATGCATATTCCATAGCTAAAATTCCACCCCAACTATGACCCAATAAATAAAAATTTGAGCTGTCTAGATGCAGCGCCTGCCGCACCTGCTCTACTTCCTCAACAAAACGTTCTGTAACCCAAAGGCTCGTGTCCGTTGGCTTATCACTTAAATAGCTTCCCAGTTGATCATAATATATAAACTCAATTCCTTCCTTAGGTAAAAAACTTTCGAAGCTCTCAAAGTATTCGTGGCTGCTACCTGGGCCGCCATGTAATAACAAGACTTTTATTTTTGGATTATTACCGATTTTTTTAGTCCATACATTAAACTTGCCTTTAGGTGTATTTATTGATATCATTTTAATACCACCTGTTTTTACAGCTGCTGTATCATTATCTAAAAAATAATCATTTGCCACATTGGTAGTTGCAGATTTATTAATACAAGAAGTAAAAACAGCAACACAAATACAAAATAAAATCAATTTATGCTTCATAATTAGTTTTTTGGTGATGTTAAATTAAGCTTTATTAAAAATATATTTTAATTACTCCTAAAAATAATTTTTGACTTAGTAAACAATGTGTTTTTTAAAGAAAGTTATTTGGTTTTAATAATGATTAACTGTGTGGGTTTTAAGATACATTCGTATTTGAATTAAAAAAAAGCAATTGATTTTTTTAATGCTTTTTCTTTATGAGCATGACAAACAAAAAACATGATTTTAAAAATTCTTACAGTAGCGGGGTTGGCAACATTTGAAATTTACGTAGCAATACCAACAGGATTTGCAATGGGATTATCAGCCTGGATAATATTTTTTGCAAGTGCAGTTGGTGGATTAACAGGGGTTTTTGTTTCAGCTTTTTTAGGAGATAAAATAAGAGATTTTATTGCAAAATATAGAAAACCAAAAGTAAAAGAAGTAAAGACAGATACTCTTGCTCACAGAATATGGAATAAGTTTGGCGTAATTGGCCTTGGTTTTTTTGGCACTTTTACTGTAGGTGCACCAATTAGTATTGCGGTAGGAGTCGGTTTAAACGCATCTCTACATAGATTGGTGTTTTGGTGTTGTATGGGCGTAGTTGCTCGATGTATTGTTTTTACACTGGCAGGGCATTATGGTATGAAGTTGATTTAAAATAAAAATGGGTTGCAAAATTGCAACCCATTTTTAGAAGTTTAAAAGCAATTATTGCTTAACAAATTTTGAGGAATTTATACTTGAGCCATTCTCAATTTTAAGCATATAAACACCTTTGGCTAATCGTGAAATATCAACCTGTTGAATATAGTTATTTACTTTTTGTTGCATTACAACAGCACCATTTACATCTATTATTTTAATTATCCCTTTACCATTTGTTTCGCCCAATACACTTACATTTAAAATATCAAATGCTGGGTTTGGATAAACTTTTAAAACAGTATTACCTGAAGCTATCGCGTTGTTATTGGTAAAAATAGTTGCGCTACCCAATTGTACTTTTAAAGTGTAACAGGTTGTAGCATTATTAGCACCATTATAGCCAAATACTTGCGCATAATATGTACCCGGTGCTGCAGTGTAAGTAATACTTTCAGCAGTTGTACTTCCGTTTTGAGAAATACCTACTTGTGTACCTGCACTGTTCAATAATTTTAAATCATAATCTGCGGGTAATGTACCTAAAGTCACTGTAATTGTTCCTGAGGTAGTTATTACAAATTTGTAATTATCTATATCTGCGCTTGGGCTTATTAAGCCTGTAATGTTTGTATTAAAAGGAATTGAAGCTGCGCCTGAAGTTGTACCGTTTGTAGATACATCATATACGCTGCTACAACCTGTAGCACCTGTTGCTGTTGCTTTTATAGTGTAACATGTTGCACTATTAGCACCTGAGTAACCAATTACTTTTACATAATAAGTTCCTGCAGCCTGGCTTGCAAGCGTAACTGTTTCAGTAGCAGTTGCGGTAGTTCCTGCTCCTATTTGTGTACCTGCACTATTATAAACATATAAATCATAGTCAACGCCACTTGGGCCTACAAGATTAAATGTATTGCTTGTTGTACCTGTAGTAACAAACTTGAAATAATCGATATCAGTTGTTGAACTTATTGCCGCAGAATTTACAACACCGGAACTAATTGTTGCTGCTGCTGCAGTGGTTTCATTTGGTTCAAACGCAGCGCTACACCCAGAAGCAACCGCAGCTGTTGTAAACGAAGCTGTAACAGCTGTACTTACGGCTGCAGAACAATTGGTAGATACTCTCCAATTATATAAAGTGGAAGAGGCTAAACCAGTTAGCGATGCAGATGTAGAAGTAGTTGCAGCCGCCAAAACTGTCCACGTACTAGCAGCGGACGTTTTATATTCAACCAAATAACTTACTGCACCACTTGCAGCTACCCAATTTAGTGTTGCGCTGCTAGTGGTAATTGAGGTAGTACTTAACGAAGTAGGAGAAGCACAAGTTGGCGTTCCAGATGTGCACGTTCCAACCCCAACTGCAGCAAACGCACAACCAGTTTGAGTGGCTTCTATGCTACCTACACCATATAAATCTTCTGCAGATTTAATAGCATTTGTTCTTGCTGATGCATAATTAGAAGTAGAAATTAAGTAAAAAGTATTTGTTCTGTATGCAATTGCAGCTGCTTTATCAATACCAATACCTGCTACATTAAATGCAGTACCCTTATCATTTGTACCAGATCCACCAACAGATAATAAATAAAACCAATAGTTTAAAACACCGCTGTTTGTGTGCACGCCGCCGTTATCTGCTGTACCGGTGTACCAGTAGGTTCCCTGGTAAGTGTCGGGCTGACTGAACGCATTCGGATTACTCATGCTTCTAAAAGAAGCACCGATATTTTCACCAATTGTCCAGTTACCGCTAGTTCCTTTGGCATAAAACTCTATAGCTGTGCCAAAAATATCACTAAACCCTTCATTCATTGCACCAGACTCATTGCTGTATGCAAGATTAGAAGTTCTTTCAGTAACACCATGTGTAATTTCGTGGCCACAGATATCCAACGCAGTTAATGGGGAATAAGTTGCATTACCATCGCCGTAAGTCATTCTGCTACCATCCCAAAATGCATTTACATTGTCGCCATAGCCAAACGCTACAAGATTTGTATGAACGTAACTGTTCAATGCAAATCCGGCATTATCAACACTGCTCCTGTTAAATTTTGTAAAGTAATAATCATAGGTTTTTTCTGTACCCCAATGGCCATCCGTTGCATACTGATCTTTATTGGTATTCACATTGTTCCAATTGTTATCAGCATCTGTAAAATCAACAGCGGCAGCATAACTTGTACCTGCGGCTTTCATATTATAGGTATTAATACCATTTCCACGACCCGTTTCCCGAAGGCGATAAGTAGTTCCGGTATAATCCGTAGTAATTGCTTGTGTACCGCTATAAGCAGTAACGGCAGACCCAGCAGCATTTGTAGCATGTATCAAATCTCTCTTCCCTAAAATTTTACCTGACACTGCATCAACAAAAACAATTTGCCTACTCATAGGATACTGTGCATAAATATCTAATTTATATGCTAGTCTCATTGCTGCCGGGACTACTTCTTCCTCTCCACTATAAAAGACTAATTCAGATGTTGGAAAAAATGTTGCAGTAGTATTATTTTGCTCCCTTTTAATAAAGGCTTCTTCAGCAGGCAACTGCCATTTGTATTTTTGGGCACCTACAAAAGCCATTGCTTTATTTAAGGCATCATTAAAAGTTAAAGAAGGAGTTGATTTTAATTGTGATGGAAAATCTTTAATCCATTTTCACTTATTACAGCGTTATTTTTTACGTGCAATATATAGGTTGCATGTTCTACAGAAATCCCTTGATAGCTTTGTTGGTACCTGTAATGCTCCATACCTAAATCGTCTTTGTCAGCATTTTTGAGTTTTGCAGATGTATTGGTACTCAATTTTCCATTTTCATCAGCAATAATAACTGCACCACTTTTAAAAGGATATGGAGAATTTTTAAAATCTACAGACTCGGGGTACATACCCGACATACCTTTTGCAATTGTTTGCCCCTTTGAACTCAAGGAAAAAAGAATACTCGTGGAGAGTACAAGTTTTAATAAATTTTTTTTCATAATTGGAATTTTAGTTAGTTTATGGTTTGTAATTTATAGTTAATGTTTTGCAAAAAGTATAGTAGAAATACTCATTTTTAGAATTAACTTCTTTTAGTAGCAACTGTTTCAATTTGTCCGAAAATGATTACATTGAATAAAAAGTAAAGCATAAAACGCATGAATTTAAGCCCACTTGCGTTTTAATATAAAAACTCACCTCTTTTTCCCTATTTTTGCGCACCAAAAAACACAACTTTATATGATGGAAAATTTGATTTACGTGGTACCTGCAATGGGCATTGTTGGCTTGTTGTACACTTTTGTGAAGTATGCCTGGGTATCTAAACAAGATGCCGGTAACGACCGAATGAAAGAAATAAGCACATACATAGCAGAAGGTGCTATGGCTTTTTTAAAGGCTGAGTATAAAATTCTAACCTATTTTGTTGTGATAGCAGCATTGTTGCTTGGTGTAATGGGTTACACAAATGAAAATAGCCATTGGAGTATTGCTATTGCCTTTATATTAGGAGCTTTTTTTAGTGCACTAGCTGGTTTTATAGGAATGAAAATAGCTACAAAAGCAAACGTTCGTACAGCACAAGCGGCTCGTACAAGCTTAAGCAAAGCCTTATCAGTTTCGTTTACCGGTGGTAGCGTAATGGGTATGGGTGTTGCGGGTTTAGCGGTACTTGGTTTGGGTGGATTGTTCATCATTTTAAAAATGGTTTTTGCTAATGGTGCTGCTGTTGACAGTGTTGAAATGGAGCGCACCATCGAAATATTAACTGGTTTTTCTTTAGGTGCTGAGTCAATAGCATTGTTTGCTCGTGTTGGTGGCGGGATTTATACAAAAGCTGCCGATGTGGGTGCTGATCTTGTAGGTAAAGTAGAAGCAGGTATTCCGGAAGATGATCCTCGCAACCCTGCGACTATTGCAGATAATGTGGGTGATAATGTAGGTGATGTTGCAGGAATGGGAGCAGATTTATTCGGTTCTTATGTTGCAACAGTTTTGGCAACAATGGTTTTGGGTAGAGAGACAAATGCAATGACTGATGCATTCGGTGGTATGAGCCCAATATTATTACCAATGCTTATTGCAGCAATGGGTATTATATTCTCGATAATCGGAACTTTCTTTGTAAGAATAAGTGAGAGCGCAGGTTTAAGTACACATAAAGTACAAAATGCATTGAACATGGGTAACTGGGGTAGTATGGTTTTAACTGCTATTGGGTGTTACTTTTTGGTAAATTTCTTGATGCCTGAAAGCATGGAATTACGTGGATTTGTATTTACAAAAAATGGTGTGTTTGGTGCAATTATGGTTGGGCTTGCAGTGGGTGCGTTAATGAGTATTATTACAGAGTATTACACAGCAATGGGTAAGCGTCCCGTAATGAGCATTATTCGCCAAAGTGCTACGGGGCATGCAACAAATATTATAGGTGGATTAGCAGTTGGTATGGAAAGTACCTTGCTTCCTATTATAGTTTTAGCCGCAGGTATTTATGGTTCTTATGCTTGTGCAGGTTTATATGGTGTGGCAATTGCTGCTGCGGGTATGATGGCAACAACTGCAATGCAATTGGCTATTGATGCATTTGGACCAATTGCAGATAATGCAGGTGGTATTGCTGAAATGAGTGAATTGCCGGCTGATGTGCGTGAAAAAACAGATATTTTAGATGCCGTTGGTAATACAACTGCAGCGTCAGGGAAAGGTTTTGCAATTGCGTCTGCGGCTTTGACTGCTTTAGCATTGTTTGCAGCTTTTGTGGGTATTGCAAAAATTGACGGAATAGATATTTATCATGCTGATGTGTTGGCAGGTTTATTTGTTGGTGGAATGATTCCTTTCATATTTTCTTCGCTTGCTATTAAAGCAGTTGGTGAAGCCGCTATGGCAATGGTGGAAGAAGTTCGTCGCCAGTTTAGAACTATTCCCGGTATAATGGAAGGTACAGGAAAACCTGAGTATGATAAATGTGTGGCAATTTCTACAGAGGCTTCTTTAAGGAAAATGATGTTGCCTGGTGCAATTGCAATTGTATCTCCTCTTTTTATAGGATTTGTTTTTGGGCCTGAAGTGTTGGGTGGTTTTCTTGCAGGTGCTACAGTTTGTGGTGTGTTGATGGGAATATTTCAAAACAACGCAGGTGGTGCTTGGGATAACGCTAAAAAATCTTTCGAGAAAGGTGTTGAAATAAATGGTGAAATGTTTTACAAAAAATCAGAACCACACAAGGCTTCTGTAACTGGTGATACAGTTGGTGATCCATTTAAAGATACATCTGGTCCATCAATGAATATTTTAATTAAATTGATGAGTATTGTTAGTTTAGTTATTGCTCCTACCCTGGCAAAATTACATGCAGGTAAAATTGAAGCAAACAGAAAAGCACAAATTGAAACATTAATGAAAATGAGTAATAAAACGTCTGGTGCGCCTGTCGGTTTAGTATCTGATACAAACGGCAACGGAGTTGGTACAAATACAGCAGTTGCTGCAAACACCATAAATGCGGAAGGCGATTATGTTTACAATACTGGTGAAGTAAAAGTGATTGACTTACCAAATGATGCAAAAATATCTTTAGGAGTTGGGAGTGATTTATATAAGATGCACGAGAAGATAAAGGAAAATGATGAATCGTTGCTAGATAAAAATACTTGGTTCACTTTACAGGATGTATATTTTGAAAAAGGAAGTAATAAATTAAAAGCTTCTTCTGAAACTGCATTAAAAAACCTATATGAAATAGCCACATGTTATAATTTAAATTTAAAACTTGGGGGATATACTGATAATAGTGGTGACAGTATAAAGAATGTTACTTTAAGTAAAGAAAGAGCAGAATCTGCTAAAGCAGTTTTAGTAAAATTAGGATTGAGTGAAGATAGAGTAGATTCAGAAGGTTATGGTGCTATGCATCCAAAATGCACAACAGATAATTCTGCTGAATGTATGGCACAGAACAGGCGAATTGATGTTAGGATTACCAAAAAATGATAAGTATAAATTTAAAAAACTCCCCCGAAATTGTA
Source organism: Chitinophagales bacterium (assembly GCA_038225275.1). Taxonomy (GTDB): domain Bacteria; phylum Bacteroidota; class Bacteroidia; order Chitinophagales; family Chitinophagaceae; genus Ferruginibacter. The sequence continues at coordinate 15,637 of JBBREY010000001.1, forward strand.
GCTTCGGGGGAGTTTTTTATTATACGCTGAAGGCCAAATAATGTTTACTTAAAACTTAGTCAATTATCTTATAAATGCCGTTATTATCACTTTCAAACGTTTATTCCGAACCATTGCTTGGCAACTTTTCTTTAGAAAATATCAATTTTACTCAGGAGAAGATGGAGAAAATTGCGCTTATTGGTGAAACAGGTTCGGGTAAATCAACCTTATTAAAAACCATAGCAGGATTAATTCAGCCCCAAAGCGGCACTATACTTTTTGAAGGAAACAAAGTTATGGGTCCGAACTTTCAATTGGTTGGCGGGCAAAAAGGAATTGCCTATTTATCTCAACATTTTGAATTGTTGAACAATTATAGAATGGAAGAATTGTTGGGTTATGCAAACGAATTTTCTGATGACGAGGCCAATGATTTGTTTAGTATTTGCCGTATTGATCATTTGATGAAAAGAAATTCTTACGAACTCTCTGGCGGAGAAAAACAACGAATCGCACTTGCACGTTTACTTATAACTAAACCTCAACTTTTAATTTTAGATGAACCATATTCTAACCTCGATTTAATTCATAGAGATATATTAAAACAAGTTGTTGAAGATGTTTGTATGAAATACCAAATTTCGTGCATCCTAACTTCTCATGAGCCTGAAGATGTTTTGCCTTGGGCAGATAAAATATTGGTATTAAAGAACGGAAAAATTGTGCAGGAAGATGCTGCAATTAACGTCTACAAAAAACCTATTAATGAATACGCTGCTGGGTTACTCGGCAGCTATAATTTATTAGACCAAAAAATATTTGGTGAAAGTATGTTACTGCGACCCGAGAGAATTTTAACTACAAATGACCTTTCTGAAAAATATACAGGGACAGTTATTGCTGTAAATTTTATGGGTAGTTATATAGAAGTACATGTTAAGATTGCTACCCAAACAATCAAAATAAAAACAACAAACACAGATATATTTATAGGTGATAAAATTGGGATTTATTTTTAAAACTAATAATTTTTTTTGAACCTCCCTCTTTCCCCTAAAAAATAATTTTCCATTTACGAACTAAATCGTAACATTGCTATACGAATTAAATCGTAATAATGGAAAAGAGTAAAAATATAAAACCCACAGAGAGTGAACTCGAAATACTTGCTGTGCTATGGGCAAATAAAGAAGCCACTGTAAGAACGGTGCATGAAGAGTTAACTAAAACGAAAGATGCTGGATATACTACAACCCTAAAACTAATGCAGATTATGCATGAAAAAGGTTTGGTAACCAGAAATACAGAAAGCAAAACCCATATTTATATCCCTGCAATTGACAAACAAAAAACCCAGTTGCAAATTGTAAATAAAATGGTCAGTAGCTTGTTTGCAGGTTCGCCGGTAGATATGGTAATGCAGGCCTTGGGTAGCAATAAAACAACAGTGGCAGAATTAAAACAAATTGAGACGTTAATAGAAACCTTAAAAGCAAAAAAATAAAAGCTTAAAAGAATGAATTTCTTTTACTCCTTTTTAGAGACACTTTTACACAGCTATTGGCAGGCTGGGTTGCTTTTGTGTATTTATTTTTTGATTACCAATATTGAAAAACAAATTCATCCTTTAGAGAAAAGAAATTTTCTCTACCTCTTGCTTCTCTCTCAATTAAGTATTTCTATTTTTACATTTTTAAGCTTTGTTAATGGTAACAGTTTTGCTTTAACCATAGGATTAACAAATTCATTTAAGCAACCCCATTTGCTTTTTTTTAGTAACTATTACGGTTTCATTTTTACCATATATATGATTATTGTGTTAATGAAGTTTTCACAAATAACGTTTCAATGGACAAGTTTCAAAAGATCTTATCGGGACAGATTAATAAAACCTTCTCCGGAATTGAAAGTTTTTACTGAGTATCATTCCAACCAACTTAGTTTACGCAGATCAGTTACTTTATGGTGTAGCAACAGCATTAAAACGCCTTTAACTTTCGGCTTTTTTAAACCTGTTATTTTATTGCCGATATCATTGTTAAATAACATCACTGCACAACAGGCTGAAATAATCATTTTACATGAACTAATACATATAAAAAGTAAAGATTATTTACTTAACTGGTTTTTGTTGTTTATGGAGACCATTTATTTCTTTAATCCATTTATAAAAATAGCGACAGAAAAACTAAAGCTTGAACGAGAGAAAAATTGCGATATACAAGTCCTTAACTATCAATATGGGGCTGTTCATTATGCCGAAACATTGTACGAAATAGCCAAAAAAAATACCTTTTTGAAAAGATTTCAATTAGGTGTTTTTAAAAACAAATCGCAACTTTTCAAACGAATTGTATTTTTTTCAAATGATGGGAATCTGTATTTCAAAAAAAGTAATTATTCATTTTTACTTGCGATCATAATTTTATTAACCGGTACAATTTCATTTTTAATGGTTGGTAAAACTTCAATCGAATCTTCATCTACAGTTCAAGTTTTAACTGATGGCTTCAACGATGAGTATCAAAAAAATGCAATCAATGTAACTCCTATATTTAATGAAATTGCGTCAAGCAACGAAATTAAAAAACCAAGAAGAACAAAGTCAAAACAAAGAGTTGCTATTCTTACTGCAAAAGTAACAGTTCAAGAGATCAAAGGCGGTAACAATGAATTTTTGTACACACCTGTAACACTAAAAGAAACAGCAGATAGCACCAAAGAAGTCATTTACTATTTAGAAGATAATAAAACAACTATTACTCAATCTTATAAAGTAATAAGCAGAAATGGCACTTTAATTTACGAACCTCAATGGATGATTAAAGTAACAAAAGATACTACTCTGCCGAAAATAAAAATCGATTCTGCTGTTTTGAATCAATTAATTGACATTCAGTAAAAATTTCCCTTGTTGAGTAAAATGTGTACTTAATATTTACAAAAACGAATTAAGGAAAATTTACAACTGAACTACGTTGGTCCCAAAACATACTTGTAATTTTACACTGCAACGTATAATATCATTTAAATAACTGTTGCAATTTTAAATGAAAAAAGCAGACCCAACAGAACTTTCCCTTATAGATACAGATAGAATTATTGAAATGGCGTGGGAAGACCGAACACCATTTGAAGCCATTGAATTTCAATTTGGCTTAAGCGAAATGGAAACCGTTGCACTAATGCGTAAAAATTTAAAGCGCAGCAGCTTTAACCTTTGGCGCAAACGCACACACAGTGGTGTAAGCCAAAAACACCTCGTAAAAAGAGTTGATGGAATAAATAGGTTTAAGTGCACTTTGCAAAAAACCATTAGCATGAACAAAATAAGTAAGAGGCGATGAGTAAAAGAGTTGATTATAACTTTCCAACAGAATGGGAAAATATTTTAAATAGAATAGAAAAAATTGACCCTGTTAAATATGCCCGAAGCCGCAACTTTATTGATGGTGACGTAACGTATTTATCACCCTATATTTCTCGTGGAGTGATTAGTGTAAAAATGGTAAAAGACATCATTTTTAAACGAGGTTACAAAATGTACGAAATTGAAAAGTTTATACAGGAACTTGCCTGGCGGGAGTATTGGCAACGCATCTGGCAAAGTAAAGGTGACGAAATCTTATTAGATCTCAAACAAACCCAGCCTGATTTTTTACATAGAAAATTACCTGTTTCAGTTCTTAATCACCAAACCCGCATTGATGCCGTTGACAATTACATTGAGCAGCTTTATGAGCAAGGCTACATGCACAACCATGTAAGAATGTATTTGGCCAGCATAGTGTGTAATGTTGGAAAATCACATTGGCTATTGCCTGCTCAATGGTTGTATTTTAATTTGCTTGATGGCGATATTGCAAGCAACCACCTTAGTTGGCAATGGACATGTGGAAGCGCTTCATCAAAAAAATATTATTGCGATCAAGCAAACATCAGCAGGTACACGGGCAGTAACCAACGCAAATCTTTTTTAGCTGAAGATTATGAAACCCTTGCAGAGATGGATGTACCGGAAGTTTTAAAGGAAACTACCATTCCTGAACTTGTTACAATTTTACCCGAAACAACAGCACTAAATATTGATTGTACAAAACCAACTTGCATTTATAATAGTTATAATTTAGACCCTCTTTGGAGAAAAGACGAAGATGTCAATCGAATATTGCTGCTGGAGCCTTCGCACTTTAAAAAATATCCTGTAAGTGAAAAAGTTATAGATTTTATTTTGCAGCTTTCCCAAAACATTCCCAACATAATAATATTTAAAGGAGAGTTCAAAGAAATTAGTGGGCTTTATGAATCTAAAAAAGATGAAATAATATTTAAAGAGCATCCGGCATTCGTACACTATAAAGGTAGATGCGATAGCCGAGAGTGGCTTGCACCATCAGTAACAGGAAATTTCAATTCCTTTTTTTCATTCTGGAAAAGAGCAGAAAAAGAAATAAATAAATAAAATTAAATTTACTTAAAACAGATAAAAGAATTCTACGGCGAGACCCTATTAACCTTCTGGCTTTTATCTAGGTTTTTAGCTTTAAAAAATAACCTTAACTGGGTAATATAATACCCAAGATGACCGTTATTTCATCATCAAATTACATAAATAAGTAGTGGAATAATTTTGGCACTTTTTTTAATTATAGAATGTTTTCAACCTAAACTTATTTCTATGTTTAAAATTATTAAAGAAAATTCAAGAAGATTTTCACTACTAATTGCTTCACTAATTGTATCTACTCTTTCTTTTGCGCAAGATAAAAAGATTGATGTGAGCATTGATACCAAAAGCGATAGCTCTAATGTGTTTATGCAACCATGGGTATGGGTTGTAGGAGGTGCACTGTTTATACTTCTACTTGTAGCATTACTAAGAAATAAGAATAATTAGATTTTCAAATAAAAGCTAAAGGCTGCATCACAAAATGTGAGCAGCCTTTTTTATTTTACTAAATTTTATCCTCTTTCCTTTGCCTGTAAAAGCAATATGTATGCTATACAATTGAATGAGATATGAACTGCTTACACACATTCAATGTTTAGGAAATAAAAACATCCCCTACCTCAAAGGGGATGCAATTTGAAAAAGCATAACGAAAATCCCCTAACGTTTTTGCTATTTCCTTTGGTATTGATTGTATACAAAGTCTATATTCGAAAACCATCAAATATTTCCACAAATTATTTTTGATAATATCCGCATCTTTGCATTGATCGTAGTTACTTACAAATGAAAAATTTATTTCACAATAAAATAAAAACGTAACAAACTGATTCGATTATTTTTCTGATAGTAAAATTGCTTTATTCATTACTATAAAACAATAACAGAAATATGTGATTTTTAAATCGGTGTACAGTCCCCTTCAGCTAATGGAAAATGCTGTTTAAGTTTAGGGGTAAAAATGTAATATTTTAAAACTTTAGAATGGAAGTTGCAATTTTATACTTGTTCCTTTCATTGGGGCACTTACAATACTACAAACCCCTTTCATTTCTTTAGCACGCATTTGCATATTTAAAATACCATTTCTTTCGGTGGGCTTCTCTACATCAAAGCCTTTACCATCGTCAGTTATAGAGCAGCTGATCACTTTGTTTTTTTCTTCTAATACCACAGAGCATGTAATACAATCGGAATATTTGGCAACATTATTTACTGCCTCTTTAAAAATTACGAAAAGGTTTTGTCTAACTGCTTCCCCTATTTTTTGGTCACTTGTTATATCGCTGTGTGTAAAATTAAATTTGATATTTTTCGCTTGCAATAATGGTCGGGCAAAACCGTCCATGCGATCTACCAGGTTTTTAACTTTATCATTTTTGGGATTGGTACTCCAGATAATATCATCTAGTTTACCTAATGCATCCTGCGTATTTTCTTCAATGCTATTTATAAAATCATTTTCCTGTGGCTGCAATTTTGCAACTTGTGTATACATATTTATAGCGCTTAAAGTACTCCCAATATCATCGTGTAGATTCTGGCTAATTTTTCGCCTCACGGCAAGCACTTTTTTCAATTGCCTTATTCTAAAATTGTATAAAATAAAAAGAAGCGCCGTTACAAAAAGCACAACTATTATCTTAAAGAGAAGCGTTTGGTACCATTTGGGAAGAAAGAAAAGAGCGAAACTTTGAAACAATACCTCTTGATTTGTTGTCGCTTTTACTTTTACTTCTAAATTGTATTTTCCGGGGCTAACTCCAATTAACGTTACAGAATTTTTAGAGCCAATATTTATCCATTCATTAGATATTTCAGCGAGCCTGTAATAATAAATTAAACTATCAGAAAGAGGAAATTGCATAGCCTGAAAGTTTATGGTAGTCTGTACTGTGTTGGAATTTATTTTAAAACTGTTTATCTCTTCAATGTCGTATTTAAAGATATTACCACCGTTTTGCAACATTTCTACATTTGTAAAAATGGGATGTATGTCGGGCATAGAGGATGCAAGGACAACCTGTAGATTTACAGCACTGAACCCTTTTTTACCACCAACGTAAATTATATTTTTGAATTGGCCCCCGCTGAACTGTTCAAATGCATTGTTGTGCAGCCCTTGAAATTTATAATACTGCTTAACAATATTTTTATTGATATATATAAAATTTAAGCCGTTGTTACTTGTAGCCAAACACGCAGTATCACCAATATTAAAAAGTTCATAAACACCATCGTTGGATAGACCCATTTTCGTATTTATTATTTTCAAAGGCTTCAATGAACTATCACATACAACTATCCCGTTACCATAACTGGAAATAAAGTATTTATTTCCAATTCTGCACATATCCATGAAAATCCCATAAAATTTGTCGCCATAATTTACTTTGGTAATTCTTCGCTGCTTTGTTACAAGATTATAATAATAGATGGCGGTATCGCCCAATAAGAAGAGATCGTTTTTATGTAAATAAAGGTTGTTGGATTGAGTAATTTTTTTATGGTCGAAAATAAACATCGTATCAAATGTTGCAACGTGCTTTTTTACATCCCACATAAATAAGCCTTTTCCATTAAAACTTGATAATAATAATGACTTATCAGGCAACTGAACATAACTACCAATTGCAAAGTTTCCGAAAGGCTTTAACTCGGGAAATTTATTTATCGCAGGCAGTAACTGCTGTTGACTATTTAAATAAAACAATCGGCTTGTACCTGAAATCAACCAGGTATTATCATGTAAGGGTATTGTTTGTAAAAAGGCTTCCTTATTAGATATTGTAGATAAAACATTTGAATTTATATCTAATTGATAAAGGCCTTTTTCAGACGATATCAGAATAAGTTTTTTAACTGAATCTACCGTAATATGATAAATCTGACCTAATGGGGATCCGCTGGATGTGGCATTATAACGCTTTAATCCACAACCGGGTGACCATATTGAAAGACCATTTTGTAATCCTAAATAAAAGCAATTACCAATTTTACTAATACAGCTTATAGTAGCATTAGATGGCGCATCTACATTTGAATTTTCAGGAATAATAATTTCACCGATACCATTTTTTAATTGGTACAAATGCTGCCTGGTTGAATAGTAGATATTATTTAAACTATCTTTTTCCAGCGATAAAATATTTTCTCCGTTATTTATTTTTTTTGTGAAACCCGTTTTTGAGAAATTCAGGTTAATTTGTTCCAAACCGCTTAACCCTGCCATGAATAAAATGTCGTTAGATACGATAATTTTTATGTACTTACTATTTATAGGAACTACTGAATTAAGATTTACAGTTTTTACGGTTTGAATTTGATTACCTGTAATTTTATATTGCGATAAAATACTGTATGCATCAAGTGCGTAAAAATTATTATGCTCATCAACATAACTGGCGATGCATTTTAAATTTTCGAAAACCTGAACCTTTTCGGCTAAAAAAAAATTGGCTTTCTGTTTAATTTGAAATTTTATAAGGGCCGTTGATGATGCGATGTAAAAAAAATTATCAATGAAAAAAATTGACGAGTACTTTAAAGCAATGGTATGAGGAACAACTAACTGCTGAAAAAAATGTTTGTCAAACATCGTATTGTAGACTGCAAAACCATTGTTGGGGCAAGCAACCAGCAACATATTCTTTTGCTTTATGTAGCTGATAGTTTCAATTGATTTCCAATTTAATAACTGAGTACCAGTGCCTATTTCAAATTTTTCAAACGCCTTTCCATCAAACCGATAAACCCCATCTTGGGTTCCCATCCACAAAAAACTTTTATTATCTTTCGTTAAACAAAGAACATTGTTTATTAAATTATCGGAATAGAAATTTTCTTGTAAATGCTGGCAAAAAACATTGGTATGAAAGATTATTATAAAAAATAAATAAAACCCTAATCTTTTATGGATCATACTATTTTTTTTCTTTTTGATGTAGGTGGAATGGGGGTTGATGAAGAACAAATCATCCATTCTAAATTAAAAGCAATATCCTTTAATGGCAACACGAAGCTAATTTACTTAAAAAAAAATAAGGGCGTGGCAAAAGATGCCGTCGTTGAATTTTCTATTTATAAGAATGGTGAAATTATTCTGCGCGATTGCAATTTTATGAATAAGCAACAGCTTGTTTATCTGCTGAATTCTTTTTATAACCCTTCAACAAAATTTTATCTCATTAACTGCATACATGGGTCTGGTTTTGGATATGGCGATTGTGGGGTGAACTCAGCGCATGAACAACAACTCTATGCCCACTATTTTGAAGGTATATTTTTTAAATTTGAATTTGTAGTTCAAAATATCTGTTACTCAGCGGGCATCGAAGATCTATATTACTGGTCTTTAAAGACAGATAACATAATTGCTTCCCCCTACCTTACATCCATACAATTTGCAGATGTTGGCCATTGGATAGAAATAATTTTAGCGCAGCAACCCAACATGTTTGATGAAATTTATGACTCCTATATTAAATCGAGCATAACAGAACATACGGAAATTTCTCCTTTACTACCCGCATCTTCTATCTGCAAATTTGATTTAAGGAAAATTGATTTCAGCGCAATTACTTCAGCGTTTAAAACTGCCGCATTAATCCTTAAAGAAAAAAACGATACGGAGTGGATCCAGATTTATTATGCCCAACGGAAGTTTATAGACACCAATACAACCCAACAGTTTTACGCTTTAACGGATGTTTTAAATGTTATTCCAACAGATTTATTAAGTGATAACACAAATAAGCGTTTAAAAAAACAGCGTCAATATCTCAAGTCCGCTACAGGTTGGTGGACTCCTGATAATAGCAATCACTTATTGAAAATATCGGCAACACTTTACATGCCCAGAAAAAAAACTAAAAGTTTGTATACTTACTATAACTTATTTTGGAAATCTATGGAACACCCATCTGAACTTTCAATAAGCCTAAATGAGTTTTACGAATATTTACCGATTTTCAAATAATAAAAAATATCTGTTCTTAGTATTCTTTAATCTACATTACTTGAAGGAGGGACTTTAACAGAAATATCTGTGGTAATAGTAGTGCTTCCCACTTGGGTAAAGGCCAAAGTGTATCCGCTTTCATCTGTTTTTTTATTGATGATAATGCTCGTCTCAGCTCGGTTAAGAGAGATGTCTTTTTTTATGGGCACAATCATATGATTCTGATCGTTTAAAGACTGAGAGGCTATTTTTAATTCATCCATTTGCGTATCGCTCATCTTGTGTTTCGTTTGCCATGTTTTCATTTGTTGTTCAGTAACCATAAATACCTTCTTCATAATAAATATAATTTGATAGTTAAAAAAACTTACTTATTTCTCCCCTACTCTTAATGTTTAATTTGGGGTAAATCGATTTTACATGTGAGTTCAGAGTATCAATGCTGATGTTAAAATCTTCAGCTATCTGTTTATAGCTTTTGCCTTCGTACAACTTTTTTAAAACTTCTTTCTGCCGAGGGGTAAGTTTAAAATCGTCTAACTTAATACTCAGGGTTTTTTCTTTTTGCAAAAAATGCGACAATACTTTATTTGCTAAAGTGCCATTTAGTGGAAATTCTTCATTATAATTTCCGTTGTGCAGCATCCTCAGGCTATCAACAATTTTTAAAATACTGTCTTTGTCTTTTACTAGATAACCCTTGGCTCCATATTCCATGCATTTTATAACTACGTCTAACTCCGCATTTCCTGTAAGCATAACACATTGAACATCGGGGTAGTTTTCTGTAATTTCTTTTACTGCATCAAGGCCGTTTTTACCAGGCATGTTAATGTCCATCAATACAAGATCTGGCAGTTCAATTGCAAAGTTTTTTTCAATATTTAAGGCATTGCCAAGGGAATGAATAACTGAACAATCGGGAAAAGCGTTTAAACTTGTTACTAAGCATTCGCGGTACTTTTTGTTGTCTTCAATAACTGCAATTAACATAGGCTGACTTATTTACCGTAAAAATAATTGATTGTTCTAAAATACATTATAAAATATATATCTCAATAATATAAGTAGCTTAATTAGGAAATTATATTTTTGAAAGCGGTAGAAGGAGCTTTTAGGTAAGATGATTTCACAAGAAAATTTTTCTCAAAAATCTAATGAATGTTTAATGGTGATTATTTTTAGTAATACTTATTTCACTACTAAATAATATTCCTTGTCAGCATTAAAAATTTATTAAAAAACATTTCGAGGACAGGCATCGCTGTATTTGTTTCCTAAAGTAAATCCTACGAGAATTTCATGAGTATTGCCTGTGTAAGTTCTTAGTCTACCTGTTGTGGCAACTTCGTAAGAATAACCAACATTTAAAGTGTTGGAAATATTAAAACCTGCTAGCGCAGAATAGCCTGCAAGAAAATCGGAATATCGATAACTACCGCCCACCCATACCTTATCCATGTATTGTAATTTGGCATTAAAATGCGCACCTAATAATTGAGGTTGCCAGTATTGTAACATCACAGAAGGAATGACCGTAAAATTCTCGCCTGCGGAAAAACGATAGCCTAAAGTGGCAAAATAGTTAGGCGTATAATATGTGCCATACTTGTTATTAGCTGTAAACTTAGCTTTACCAGGAACAATATTTAAAACAGAAATCCCTGCAAAATATCTTGCAGAATACAACCAAAGGCCTGCACCAATTTCAGGTTTTATTTTTTTTAATTCACCATTGGCAACACCAATGGCAGGGTCGTTGTTAGGGTCAGAAAAAGTGGCTTTGGTTGCATCCAAACTAATCCCCGAAATACCTACATTAAAACCTGCGGCCAATGTTGTTTTTACACTTATTGGTTTGTGATAAGCATACGAACCTGCAACAGTCCATCGGTTTATATAACCCGCTTTGTCATTCATTGCATAAAAACCAATACCATGGTGAGGCTCCGGCGCAGTATAGTCTTGCCAATACTGTTTGCCACGGGGGTTTTCGCCAGGCACAGCAAAAGATGTTGCACTAGTTCTATAATCAGATTTACCTATTGGTCCTTGTACGCTTATATAAGATGTAACAGGCGCACCATTAATGCCTGTCCACTGGTTTCTAAAACTTGCTTTTATATCTGTATAATTTTCTATACCTGCAAGCGCAGGGTTTAGAATATAATTATTTAAGACATATTGGGTATAAGCAGGTTTAGCCTGCGCTTCAGCAACAATGGTAAAAATAACATATACCACAACCAACAATAATTTCTTCATACCAATATTTCTTTAACAACGCCCACAATTTATCTACGCTGAATTTTAAGTTTCGAAATTCGTTCTATAATAGCGATCACCTATTTTACTATTGTCACATAACCGGTAATTGGCTTTCTGCCGCTGCCTGGCTCAATTATATAATAGTATGTATCAAATGGCAATGATTTTCCATTCATATTTCCATCCCAAGGTTTCGCATAGCCGTTGCTTTCAAAAACTTTTTGCCCTGTACGGGTAAATACTTGCACCTTATTACCAGGGTAAGTAAACAAATATTTTATTTCCCAAAAATCATGAATACCATCATTGTTTGGGGTAAATGTATTTGGTATTTCAGGGAACCTAAGCACTTTAATAAATACACTATCGGCTTTAACACAACCACCCTGCGCAGTCACGGTTATTTTATAATTAATATCAACCAAAGGTTTTGCAATTGGATTAAGTATCGTAATAGAACTTAGATAAGCTGGCGAGGGATTTGACGTCCATAAATAAGTTAAATTATTACCAATTGCAGTTGCCGCAATATTAAACGTTCCTCCTTCTAATACAACATCGTCAGGGCCAGCATCAACCACAGGGTAAGGATAAACTACGAACGATCGAACAGTATCATCTACACACCCAAAACTATTTGTGAAGGTGAGTGTTACATTATAAGTTTTTGCTGTCCCGAAAGTATAAGGTGCCTGTATTTGCCCAAGACTATTATTAGCATTTTCTCCATAATTCCACAACCATTTTAAGGGACTTCCGTCTGCAGGTGTGCTGTTATCAATTACAGTAACATTTTGGCCAAGGCAAACGCTTGTTTTATTAAAATTAAAACTGGCAACTGGTGCCGGGTGTATTGTATTTACTACTTTTATTATTGAATTTGTACAGCCTGTTATTGCTGAAGTAGCAATTAATTTTACACTATGGGCTGTTTGTGTAAAATAGGTATGCGTAATTGGCTGCTGTAACGTACTGAGGTCGGTAACTAAAGTTGAAGGAAAATCAAAATTCCAGTTAAATGCCCAATCGCTAATATTTGGAGTAGTATTATTAAATAAAACTTTTGCCGCCGGCAAGCATGCAGTATCACTAAAAGTAAAGTTTGTTAATGGAAGCGGGTTCACTGTAAATGAAACTTGAAAAGGAATATTTCTGCAGCCGTATGCTGTCTCTAAAGTAAGAGTAGCCGATTGAATTCCCTGCGTTGAGTAAATATGTGTTACATCGGCACCGGTCGTCATCACCTGCAAAGGAGAACCGTCATTCCAGTTATAAATCCATTTTGCAACTAAACCATTACCATCTGTATAAGTGTTGTGAAAAATGATGCTATTTTGCAGACATTTATTGCCAACAGGTGCAAAAGTATTTACTACAGGCGGGGCCAACACTTTTACCTGCTGTATTTTAGATGAATCGCATCCTGCAGCAGAAGTTACTTTATAAACAACATTGTTATTATTACCAACCACAACTCCTGTGGCTAATGGGTTAAAGGTATAAACACCACCCGCAAAAGTTACACCCAGCCCGGTATAAACTCCCGTGCCACCCGAAGCAGTACCTTGATTAAGCACAACTGGTCCACCATTTAAACATACATCTGGCACTTTTAAAAACGTTGCAATTGGCGATGCATGCACCAACACGTCTATCACAGTATCTTTTTGGCAAACTCCATTAAAACCTGAGTAAGCATAGTAGCGTACTTTGTAAACTTTATCTATCGGAAGATTCGGGTAATTATGTGTGTAAATTTTATTTGTACTTGGATTATTATCCTGATCAAATACAGTGGACGCACCTAAATAATCCCAGTATATATCCGTTCTTATTAATCCACCAACGTTTACAACACTGTTGTCTGTAATTTGTACCGGTCTGTTAGAACAAAGATTGGCTGCGTTTAACGTTGTAAACGAAGCACGAGTAACTTCTCCATTTATAAAAAATTGTTGGGTAGTATCAGCTATGCATCCACTGTTACTCGTTACTATTAATTTTACGGTTTTTTGCCCAACTGCTAAGTAAGTGTGTATCGGATTTTTATAAGCTAATGTGCTGCCTGCATACACCGGCGTACCATCACCAAAGTCCCATTGCCAAAAAACTGAACTACCCCCTGTTATTTTACTTGTGTCAAAAAACTGTGCCTTGGCATCGGCAAGGCAAGCTGCCGGATTAATAAAACCCGCTATCGGTTTGCTGAAAATAGTTATTGTTACAGTAAATAAATCGCTTACACATCCATTGTCAGATACCGTTTTAAAAGTAATTATTTTGTTGCCTGGCACCGCATATGAAAGGGTGAAAGGATTACCGTCGGTTCTTACATGAATACCCGTGCCATCACCGTAATCCCAAACCCACGATACAACAGTTCCCGTTGGTGCTACCCCAAATGATGGTGTAATTAATAATGATTTTAATTCACAAAATGGTCCTGTCGTTGTCAAACTTGCGGTTGGTTTTGGTTGCACAATTACTGACGCTGTACCCGTCTGGTTATTTGTACAAGCCGAAGCACTCGACTCTTGTACACTTACTAAATTATAAGCAAATGTTCCCGGCGTTGCGGTAGATGCAGCAACCGATATGGTATTTGTTGCAGCTGTTGTTGAAATTGTGAATGGTGAGCCATTTATTGTATACGAAAAAGTATACGGTGCCACGCCGCCTGAACCGGTGAAAGTTATCAGCGGGACAGTTGTGCTGGCTTGGCAAACAGTTACTGCATTTGTAGCAATTGTAGCAGTTGGTAAAGGCTTTACATTGACGGCAGCGGTTGTGTTTGTATAATTTTTCAAACAACTTGCTGCGTCCTGTACAGCAATCAAGCTGTAACTGTAGGTACCAATTGTTGATGTTGGTACACTTACTGAAACAGTGCTACCCACCGTAGTTGTAACAGTTTGGTTTGATCCGCCATTTATGCTATAAGTGAATTTGTAAGGTGCAACTCCATTTGTGCCGGTAAAAACGATATTCGGAGCTGGAGAATTTTGACAGACAGTGCTAGATCCTGCAATAGTAGCCGAGGGCAAAGGGTTTACTGTAACTGTAGCTGTCTGCCCTGTAATAGGCCTTGTACAAAAGGTGGCATTGGCATTTTCGATGCTGGTAATATTATACACATAAGTTCCTGGGGTAGTAGTAAGCACAGAAAAGCCAATAGGTGTAGACGATGCTACCAACGGAGGCTGTGCTATTGCTGCTGCTCCATTTATTGCAAGTGTGTAATATATTTTATAATCAGGTAACCCACCCGTAGCGGTAATGCTAATGATAGGTTGAGGTGAATTTTGACAAACTGATGTTGTACCTGTTATAGTTGCATTAACCAATGCAGGAACATTTACTATGTTAGATGCGACGTTACTGAAACATCCAACTGTAGTAGTAGTCGTTAAAGTAACAGTGTGAGGCCCAGCTGTTGAAAAAACATGCACAGGATTTTGTTGCGAAGATGTGTTTGCAGTGCCACTGCCTGGATCATCAAAATTCCATGCCCATCTATAATTGGGCTTATTGGTAAAAGTTGCGTCGGTAAATTGTACGCTCTCATTGACACAGCCGGGTTGGATAAAAGTAAAGCGTGCATTGGGGGGATCAAAAACACCCAATTCAAAATCAATATCTTGTGCCGAGCCACATTTGGTAGACCCGGTATTATAAGCTGTAATCGTTACTGGATATAAACCCGCTGTTGGAAATGTATATACATTTGGCAAAGAATACCAATAAATAATTTTACCGCTAACGATAGTTGTTGAATCGGGTCCTCCCACTCCCGGAACACATGAAGAATAGTAAATTTTGGGATTAGCAGGTGCAGGCGGACCAGGTAAATTACTTAAATCCCATTGAATTGAATCTGCACAGTAAGGCAATGATACCCGAAAACGAAACGGAGAATTCGTACATACCGATGGTGAACTTTCAATACCAAATTGAGATTGCACGCTTATTTGTTGAAATAAATCTTTTAAGTTAGTTCCTGCGGAATAACCATAAGACTCGGCGTTCCCAAATCCATATGCAATTGCGTTAAAGCCAGAATCACTAACCAATCGATGTGCACCGGATGAAAGTGGACTTGTTAACGTGCCATTATCGTAAATGCGGAGGTAGGCATAATTATTATCTTGCGGCAAAACATTAATAAGACTCGCTGCAGGTGCCACACCATCAATTGTAAAAGAACTGACCCCAGTTCCACTATTTCGCAGAACTACATTAATAAAATGTTGTGTGATTGCAGTATTGGATGCAGGCTGCATTGAGTTTACAGTAACATCACTCACTGTTTGTTCGACCGGATTTAGATAGATCATGTCGGGATCGTGTGGATTGTTGTTGCCACTACACCCAGCAGTTGTAAAATATTGCGCAACAAGTATTGATTTATCCGCTTCCACCAGATTTGTTTGATTACTAGAAAATTGGTATATGTTGTTTACGAAATTTGAAGGTGGTATTAAAACTCCATTCAGGTTCACATTTGAAGTTGCATCCGGTCGATAAATTCTGAAGTAGTTTGTGTTAGAAACGGGGGACAAAGTAAGATTAGATCGGTTGCCACTAGGTATCAATACATATTTTTTACCCCAAGTACTGGCAGGGTACATTTGTTGGTAAAGATTGTCAGACGAACCTGCACCGGCACAACCTATCGAGATTTTACCACTTCCACAAAATACAGCAATCTTTTTACACCCTCCGGTTCCAGAAGCAATCGATTTAACGGTGCTCCCGGTTAGATCTGTTGTAGATAACACTTGGTAAATTTGACCTTGAGTTAAAGTAATAGTTTGCGTGACATTGGCAGGCCACCCACCTTTGGTAGTTTGACTAGGTTTAATTTCTATAACGGTCGAACCTGTTTCGACTGCTTCTACAAAAAAATAAGAATAAGAATTTGGTTCATTGGAAACCTGGGTATAGTTTAAGGAGTAATATTCTTTACCCAAAGTGTTTGTTGGTAAAAAGACCGTTGCCCCTGAAATAGCATTCACATAAATAAAACCATACGCAACAATTGGTTTTAAAGCGGTTATATGAATACCGTGGTTGTACAATCCCTCGTCTAATAGAGCTGCTGATCTTGGAATGTTAACTACAGTTATCTGGTTTGCTGTAACTGTAAAGGTTTGAGAAAATGCAATGCTAGTAATTTCCACTTTGCCAGTCGTGCTTACATCGGATGTCAGATAGATTTGCATCGTTTCAACAGTTCCTGAATTAAACATCCTCACGTGGTTACCATAACCGACCCAAAAATCCTTCCCCTTATTCGAAAAATCCTGTGCACTAACATTAAAAAAAGAAACTAAAAATATAAATACGGACAGTAGAATTTTCATCATCAAGCAAAAAATTATTGGAATTTCAAAACTGATACAATCTCGAATTTAATATTTTATATACAAATGCTTAAATAAACCTTTTAAAAAGGCAGTTTGAATAATAAATAAGTTGCGCTAAAATTTTAATATTCCTAAAATTCTTCAGAAACAATCGGAAAAATATTTTTAGAATTGGCAGAATGTCATTTCTTGGTTTTGAAAATTATCGATGTTATGCCATTTAATAGAACTAATTGTCAAAATGGAACAACAGCAACACTATGCCATAAAAAGGCAAAAATTTAAGGTTTTAAAATTTTCATATAACATTTGAACATATGTAAAAATCTATATTTATTTTTTATTTTAATAATCTTTTTATTATCTTAGATATCAATGTTTTAAAAATTATCATATTATTATAAATACAAATTACAAATGTTACCTTTTTACTAAACTAGTAACAAGAAAATATATATTATAAATATTTATTTAGACATTATAAAACTCAAATTATCATTATTTTAACCATTTTTTATTATTTTATTTTTATTAGTAATTAGCTTTCCAAATAAGTTCGTAATAATCTACTTAATAACTAATTTTTATAGCAGTTAAAATTGACTTACATAAAAACAGTTTATTTCCTCCATTGAATATTGCTTATTTTTATTGTAAAAAAAATTAATGAAAACCATTTATACACTCCTTCTTATCATTTCTTCCACTTTTGTATTATTTCTGTCATCATGTCACGAACCTAAATCTTTAGAATTTAGAAATTTTAGTAATTTGAAAGTCGATAAATTATCATTTGCCGGGGCGGCGCTAACTGTTGATCTTGTATATTATAATCCAAATAATTTTGGGCTGCAGCTAAATAGAACCGATTTAGATGTTTTCGTTGATAGCACTTTTTTAGGGCATTCATCACAGGATATTCAGGTAAACATTCCTAAACTAAATACTTTTACAATCCCCTTAAAGTTGGATTTAGATGTAAAGAATTTACTGAAAAATGGGATTACTTCCCTTTTTAATAAAAATGTTGCAGTAAGAGTTTTAGGATCTGTGAAAGTGGGCAAAGCCGGTATTTATAAAAGTTTTCCGGTTGATTATACTAGTGTTCAAAACTTTTCAATGTTTAAATAAAAACTGACTTATTATTCCATAAAATAATACACAAAAAAAGCGACCTTTTCGGGGTCGCTTTTCTGATTTAATAAATAGTTTATGGCTTTTTTAGAGCGGGTATCGGAGGATTTTTACATGCAGGAGATAATCTTTTTAAAGCTGTTTCATCCGCAGTTACATCATCAGCATCAAAACCCACATTCGCAATCATGGTTTTTATTTGTTCTATATCTGTTCTATCTGTTAACCACGTTACCATTATATTTTTCTTCTTTAAATCAGCCTTATAAGCAACAATACCATACTGTTTAAAGAGGGATTGTTCAATCTTAGCTTTACAATCTTCCGTGTACATTCCCGGAGTGCTTATAATTGCCTTGCCTGTAGTTTTTTGTTGTGCTTGACATGCAACGCAAAAAAACAATAAACCTATTATCGTAAACTGTAAATATTTCATACTGAATTGCTTTTGATAGACTAAATTATTTTATTTCCCCCACCCTGAAGGATTCTCCCGCCAGTTTAACAAAGATTTCAGCTGTTCCTCCGTGATAGAGTTGCTTTCCTTTGCGTGTTTTATTAAAGCTTCATAGTTACTTAGTGAATAAAGTTTAATTTTTGCAGTTTCAAATGCAGACATTGCATGGGCGAAACCGTAATTAAAAATAGAAACCATGCCTTCAATAATAATTTCTTCTTTTTGCAACACCTCACACACCTGTAAACTACTTTTTCCGGTTGAAATCAGATCTTCAACCACTACAACTCTTTGCCCCTTTTCATATACACCCTCAATTTGGTTACCCATTCCATGCTCTTTTGGTTTGGGTCTTACATACATAAAAGGAAGTTTTAGCTGATCGGCCGCCATTGCTCCCCACGAAATTCCTGCAGTTGCCACACCTGCTATTGCATCGGCACCCGCAAACTGTTCAAAAATAACAGCGCTTAACTCACTTTTTATAAAATCCCTTACATACGGATAACCAAGCGCTTTGCGATTGTCGCAATAGATGGGACTTTTCCAGCCACTTGCCCATGTAAAAGGTTGGTCAATATTTAATTTTACGGCATTTATCTGTAATAATTTTTCTGCTATGGCTTCAGCTGCGGTATTCGTCATGGTTGTGTTTTAAAATATTAAAACAAAGATAACAGCTTGTCAAATCATTGTAAGACAGATACTCTATTTTTACTTCTTAAATAAATGTATGCAAATTAAAATCTATGTAGATGACTCTCCAATCTACATCACAACTGAGTTGACGGATGATATTCAGAAAATGTCAACTCAAAACAATGTTTTATTTATTACGGATGAAAACGCTATAGTTGTCAGTAATATTTTAAATGAGTTAAAGACAGGAAAAAAAGAAGTAATTATTTTATCAGATAGCATCGAAAAGGTAAAAGCTGTTTTTACAAGTAATTTAACCAATATGGAAGCTGCAGGTGGTATTGTACAAAATGAAAAGAAAGAATTACTATTTATTTTTAGGAGAGGAAAATGGGATTTACCGAAGGGAAAATTAGAAAGAAACGAAAGCGTCGAAATTTGTGCAGCGAGGGAAATTGAAGAAGAAACAGGGGTAAAAAATTTAATTTTAAAACACAAAATTGGCGAGACCTACCATATTTACGAAGAAAATAAAATACAAATATTAAAGACAAGCCACTGGTTTTATTTTGTTAGTACCGGAACGCAAACGCTATCCGCACAAACGGAGGAAGACATAGCGGAAGTGAAGTGGATAAACACCCGTAATATTAAAGAACCCATGGCAAATACCTATCAGAATATTAAAGATATACTAAGCGTGTTTTTTGATACTCCTTGATCATCCTAATTGAGCAGGCTTTCTCAAAATTGCAACGGTTAGCCTACTAATACAAATCAATTTGCTGTTTTCGTCGTGTATTTTAATATCCCACACATGTGTTGTACTGCCTAAGTGGAGTCTGGTTGCAGTGGCAATGACCAAACCTTGTTTTGCACTCCTAACGTGGTTTGCATTAATTTCAAGCCCAACACAAATAGATTTTGAAGGGTCTAAAACATAGTAAGAAGCAACACTACCAATGGTCTCAGCCAAGGCACAACTTGCACCACCATGCAGTAAGCCATACGGCTGTTTTGTTCTGTCATCTACTGGCATACTCATTTTTAGGTAATCATCTCCAACTTCTACCCATTGCATACCAAGGTGAGTACCCATTGTGTTCTCCGTAATATGAAGATCTGCAAGACATAAATTCTTATTGAACCAAATACTATTTGCCAACTTTATAATTTTTTTTAATTGATTTGTTTACTGCTTTTGGTAAAAACCTTGACACATCACCCCCATTCCTTAATACATCTCTTACCAATGTAGAAGCTACAGATGTAAACTGCGGCAGACAAGTCAAGAAAACTGTTTCAATATTATCTGCAAGACTGCGGTTCATATCAGCAATTGCTTTTTCGTATTCAAAATCATTTACATAACGAATGCCTCTAAGTATAAACTTTGCGCCTATTTCTTTGCAACAATTGACGGTTAAGCCATCATATAAAACTGCTTCTACATTTTCATTATCTGCATATATTTCATTCAACCAATCTATTCTTTGTTGGTCGCTGAACATGGGTGTTTTATTAATATTTCTACCTATCCCAATAACTATTTTATCGAATAAGGGGATGGCACGGTCAATGATATCAGTATGCCCAAGTGTAACAGGGTCAAAGGTTCCGGGGAAAAGGCAAATTCTCACAAGTAGTTTTTTAAAAGTTTCAAACGTTCTTTAATGATATAATTAGATAACCCAAATTTTATTTTCTCTCAGCCAATAAATACAATGCAGCCATTCTAACAGCAACTCCATTCTCCACCTGTTTTAAGATGATTGAATTATTTCCATCAGCAACATCACTGTCTATTTCAACACCCCTATTTATTGGTCCTGGATGCATAATCACTATTTCTTTACCTAGACTGTCTAACAATTTTTTAGTTACGCCATAAGCAAGATTATACTCCCTTAAAGTGGAGAATAAAACTTTCTTTTGTCTTTCGAGCTGGATACGCAATACGTTCGCCACATCGCACCATTCCAAAGCTTTTTTTAGATCATACTCAACTATTACACCCAAAGCTTCTTTAATATACTTAGGAATAAGTGTCGGCGGACCAGCAACCATCACCTCGGCTCCCATTTTCTTTAATAAATAAATATTACTCAATGCAACCCTTGAGTGCATGATGTCTCCCACCAAAACAATCTTTTTTCCTGTAATTGTGCCGATTTTTTCCTGTATAGAAAACGCATCCAATAATGCTTGTGTAGGATGCTCATTTATTCCATCTCCTGCATTTATGATAGCTGTATCTGGTAAATGCTTTGCAAGAAAATGTGCAGCTCCACTTGCCTGGTGGCGCATTACCACCATATCTACCTTCATGCTGAGGATATTGTTTACAGTATCCAGTAAAGTTTCTCCTTTAGAAACCGAAGAGGCGGAAGCGCTGAAATTGATAGAATCTGCGCCCAATCTTTTTTCTGCTAACTCAAATGAAATGCGTGTACGGGTGCTGTTTTCGTAAAACAGATTTACAATTGTAACATCTCTAAGAGACGGTACTTTTTTTACAGGCCGTTGTAAGACTTCTTTAAATTGGGTGGCAGTTTGTAAAATGAGGGTTATATCTTCCGCAGAAAGTTCTTTAATGCCAATTAAATGTTTTGTAGATAGTTGCATTAAGCAGCGAAGCTATTGTAAAAAAATGAAAGTGAGAAAAATTAAGAAATAGTGCATTTGGTTTTACTAGATAAGTTTTAAGAGAGAAACTTTTAGGTCAATAATTTTAAAAGCATGACGGTACTGATATCATATTTTTCTACTAAAAATCTTACTACTCATTTTCCAGTATTACTTCTCCATTCTCTTTAATAACTTTTACTTTCTGGTGAAAATGTCCGTCAATTGTTTTGCCACAATAATCCGGCTGAATCGGTAGCTCCCTGTCAAACCTCCTGTTTACCAAAACACAAAGTTCTACTTTTTTAGGTCTACCAAAATCTTGCAAAGCATCTAACGCTGCACGTATTGTTCTGCCAGTGTAAAGCACATCGTCTATTAAAACAACTTTTTTACCGTCAATATTAAAAGGTATATCAGTTTTGTTTGAAAGGTGAATTTCTGAACGAACATCATCTCTGTAGAAGGTAATATCGAGCAGCCCATATTTTA
Organism: Chitinophagales bacterium; assembly: GCA_038225275.1. Classification (GTDB taxonomy): domain Bacteria; phylum Bacteroidota; class Bacteroidia; order Chitinophagales; family Chitinophagaceae; genus Ferruginibacter. Next base: position 38,010 of record JBBREY010000001.1, read on the forward strand.
TTTCTTCGCCGAGGCAGAGCAATTTTATTTGTTCTATAATTTTATCGCTCACATACACACCACGAGGTTGCAACCCAATAAAAATAGTATCAGCTGTGTTGTCATCATTTTCTATTAACTGCTGAGCTAGCCTGCTTATAATAAGCGTGAACTGTTGTGATGTAAGAAGGGTATTCATTATTTATTTTTTTCTAAAAAGAAAATTTGAAAATAGTAACCGTAAAAATTTCCACTAAATATTATCAAACCATTTCTTAGCGTCTTTGCCTACGCTTCTTCCATAAAACCATATCTGTAGTCTACCACCGGTACAAAAGTTTCTTTTATTGTCCGTGCACTTAACCAACGGTATAAATTTAACTGCGAACCTGCTTTATCATTGGTACCACTTGCTCTAGCACCACCAAAAGGCTGCTGCCCAACTACTGCGCCCGTAGGTTTATCATTAATATAAAAGTTACCAGCACTGTTACGAAGTCTGTTTACCGCCAATTCTACTGCATATCTGTCCTGAGCAAGTACGGCACCTGTAAGTGCATAAGGGGATGTATTGTCAACAAGTTTTAGTGTTTCTTCATATTTATTTTCATCATAAATATAAATGGTTAATACCGGACCGAACAACTCATCACACATCGTTACATAATAAGGATCAGAAGCTTCAATAATTGTCGGTTCAATAAAATACCCTTCCGATTTATCACACTTACCTCCTACCCATATTTTTGCAGCGCTATCACGCTTGCGAACATTTTTAATGTATCCTTCCAATTTATCAAAACTCTTTTCATCTATTACCGCATTAATAAAATTGGTAAAATTTTCTACTGTGCCCATCTTCATGGTCTTTACAACTTCAATCAATTTCTTTTTAACCTCGGCCGCCATATTGCTTGGAATATATGCACGAGATGCTGCAGAACATTTTTGCCCCTGGTACTCAAAAGCTCCTCTTGCAAGAGCTGTAACCACTGCATCTACATTGGCACTCTTATGTGCTATCACAAAATCTTTACCACCCGTCTCTCCTACAATGCGTGGGTAAGATTTATAAATGGGTGTATTTTTTCCAATGGTCTCCCACATTTTATTAAACACGCCAGTACTTCCTGTAAAATGTAACCCCGCAAATTCAGGATGATTAAAAATTACATCGCCAATCGTTTGTCCGTCTACAAAAACAAGGTTAATGACACCGTCGGGCAAACCAGCTTCCTTTAAAATTTTCATGAACATTTGGGCACTGTACACTTGTGTGTTAGCACATTTCCATACAACCACGTTACCACACATTGCAGCACTTGTAGGAAGGTTTCCGCCGATTGCTGTAAAGTTAAAAGGCGTTAATGCAAACACAAATCCTTCCAACGGACGATACTCCAAACGATTTTGTATACCCGGACTGCTAATGGGTTGCTTCTGATAAATATCACTTAAAAAGTGAACATTAAAACGTAGAAAATCTATTAGCTCACAACTTGCATCAATCTCCGCCTGCATGGCATTTTTACTTTGACCAAGCATGGTCGTTGCATTAATATGTGGACGATACTTTGTCGCCAATAAATCAGCTGCTTTTAAAAATATATTTGCACGGTTTTCCCAACTCATATTTGCCCATTTATCTTTTGCCTTCAATGCTGCCGCAATGGCTTTTTTCACATGCGTTGCATCTCCAATATGGTATTGACCAAGCACATGTTTGTGCTCGTGCGGTGGACGTATTGCCACCGTTTTACCTGTACGAACTTCATCTGCACCAATGTACATTGGCACATCAATCTTGGTACTTTTAAATTCTTTTAATACTGCTTTTAAAGCAATCTTTTCTTTAGAACCTTTTGTATAATTTAGTACAGGTTCATTTACTGGAAGTGGGTAATAAAAAGAGCCGTATTGCATAAAAAATATTTGTTTAATGAATGTAATTTATTTTGTTTTATTATTTTAAACTTCTTCCTTCTCAGCCATTAAATATGCTTTTATAAATCCATCAATTTCACCATCCATTATCGGTCCCACGTTTCCTACTTCATAGTCTGTCCTATGGTCTTTTATCATTTTATAAGGATGAAAAACATACGAACGTATCTGGCTTCCCCACTCTATCTTTTTCTTCTTGCTGTTGGCAGCATCTTTTATTTCGTTGCGCTTTTGTAATTCTATTTCGTACAAACGGCTTTTCAGCATTTGCATGGCAAGTTCCCTGTTTCCAAGCTGGCTCCTATCCTGCTGACAAACCACCACGATTCCTGTAGGAATATGTGTCAACATTACTTTCGTCTCAACTTTGTTTACATTCTGGCCACCTGCGCCACCACTACGAGAGGTTTCCATTTTCACATCTGCAGGGTTTATATCTATCACAATAGAATCATCTACTAAAGGATACACATTTACACTTACAAAACTTGTGTGCCTGCGTGCAGCACTGTCAAATGGCGAAATTCTCACTAGTCTATGAACGCCACTTTCACCCTTTAAAAATCCGTAAGCAAACGGGCCTTCAAATTTATAAGTACAGGTTTTTATACCTGCCCCATCGCCCCATTGCCAATCCATTTCTGTTACAGTCCATCCTTGTTTTTCGCCATACATTCTAAACATACGGGCAAGCATTTCTGCCCAGTCCTGGCTCTCCGTTCCGCCTGCGCCACTGTTAATTTGCAGCATAGCCGGCAACTCATCCTCCGGCTCGTTCAGCGTGCTTTTAAATTCCGCTTCCTCTACTTTTGCAACCGCATCATCAAAGGCTTCTCTTACTTCTTCTTCGGCAATATCTCCGGCTTTCCAAAACTCAAATAGCACTGCAAAATCTTCCACGGCAGTTTCTACTGCGTAATACATATTTACCCAGTACTCATTTACTTTTGTCTCCTTTAAAATGGAAGTTGCCCTGGCATTATCATCCCAAAAGCCCGGCGAAAGTGACAATTGTTTGTCATTTGCAATTTTTGATTCTCGGTTTTCTACGTCAAAGAAATCTCCTCAAAACCATTGTACGGTCTCGAAGAGCCTTTATTTGTTCTATTGTCATGCGGCAAAAATAATGGATATTAATTAGAGGTGACATATTTTCAAAAAGATGTCACCTCTTGCACCTCTAAATAATATTTGTACATTACCGCACCTAAAATAATAACATGATTTTTCGTAGCAAAGCGCCCTTGCGCATTGGTCTTGCAGGTGGCGGTACAGATGTGAGTCCTTATGCAGATTTATATGGTGGAGCTATTTTAAATGCCACCATTTCATTATTCGCTCATGCCTCTATTGAAATTTTATCGGAAAAAATTATCGTGGTTGAAGCGGCAGACAGAAATGAAAAAGAAGAGTATGATTTCACTAAATCATTACCTATAAATGGCACGCTGGATTTAATAAAGGCAGTGTACAACCGAATTCAAAAAGATTATCCTTTTCCGGAGCAGGGTTTTAAATTAACCAGCTTTGTAGATGCGCCTGCAGGTTCGGGATTAGGTACTTCGTCTACATTGGTGGTAGCGGTTTTGGGCGCCTTTGTAGAAATGCTAAAACTGCCTTTAGGCGATTATGATATTGCGCATTATGCATTCGATATTGAACGGAATGATCTGCAACTTTCCGGCGGCAGACAAGACCAATACGCTGCAACATTTGGCGGCGTAAATTTTATGGAATTTTATAAAGAGGATAAAGTAATTGTAAATCCTTTGCGCATTCATTCGCAATATTTACACGAGCTTGAAAATAATCTGTTGCTGTATTTTACAGCTACATCCAGAGAAAGTGCACACATCATAAATGAGCAGGTAAAAAATGTAAAAGCCAACAATGAAAAAAGCATTGATGCCATGCACAATTTAAAAGAGCAGGCGCAAATGATGAAGGAAGCTTTGCTGCGGGGGAAAATAAATGACATTGGCGGCATACTTGATTATGGGTTTTCTCAAAAAAGAAATATGGCGGCAAACATTAGTAACAGCAATATCGAAGCCATGTATGATGCAGCAAAAAATGCAGGTGCATCTGGCGGAAAAATAAGTGGTGCTGGTGGCGGTGGCTTTATGATTTTTTATTGTCCTAGCAATACCAGATACGCTGTTAAAAATGCTTTAGAGCAGTTTGGCGGAGAAATAAAAAAGTACTCCTTTACAAAATATGGGCTTACAACCTGGACTGCAAAATAGTTTTCGGGGCTGTGAAAATTGGAACTTAATTCAATTATTGTTCGGGCTATGCGTTACAATCTTTTTATTCGCTGAAGCGATATAAAAAGGATTTCCACTTCTATCCCGCAGCCATTCATCGTTAAATATTAATTTAGCTTTACCCACTGCATCTGCCTTCGGCAACTATTTAATTATTCATAAATTTGCCTCACAATTACTTACATGAAAAACACCATTCGCAGCATTATTCAGGCATCAATAGATACAAAGTTGGCAATTTTAAAGGATGAGAATATGATAGATGCTATTCATGCATCCGTGGAAAAAATTACAACCGCTTTTAAAAATGGAAACAAAATTTTGTTTTGTGGCAATGGTGGCAGCGCTGCAGATGCACAACATCTGGCAGCAGAATTTAGCGGTCGTTTTTATAAAGACAGAGATGCCCTACCTGCCGAAGCACTGCATGTAAATACATCTTACATGACCGCCGTGGCAAACGATTACAGTTTTGATGTGGTGTATTCCCGAATGGTAAATGGCATTGGCAAAAAAGGAGATATATTAGTTGGTTTAAGCACATCTGGCAACAGTGTAAATATTTTAAAAGCAATAGAAACGGCAAAGGAAAAGGGAATGACCACAATTGGTTTCACAGGTGAATCGGGTGGAAAAATGAAAAATGAATGTGATATTTTATTAAACGTACCATCAAAAGATACACCCCGCATTCAGGAAAGCCATATACTTCTTGGTCATATAATTTGCCAGTTGGTAGAGGAACAATATTTTTAATCTTCATCATTTTTTTAAACTCATTTTTTGCTAATAAAAGAATGCATCATACTTGCGGGTGGTCTTGGTAAACGTTTGCGCAGCGAAGTGGCAGACTTACCAAAATGTATGGCACCTGTTGCTGGCCAACCTTTTCTGCATTGGGTAATTACTTATTTGCAATCGCAAGGAGTAACATCATTTATTTTCTCTCTTGGTTATATGCATGATGTTATTGAAGATTATATCAAATTAAATTATCCTGAACTGCAGGTGAAGTTTTCCGTTGAAAACGAACCACTTGGTACGGGCGGTGCTATTAAACTAGCCATGCAATTGTGCCAAGAAGAAAATGTTTTGGTAGTAAACGGTGATACGTTATTTGAAACAAATAACGAACTTTTATGGTCCGAACATCATGAGGGCAACAGCACCTGCACCATTGCATTAAAACCAATGCAAAACTTTGACAGATATGGCGCAGTTACAATAAATGAAAAACATATCATAACTGCTTTCACAGAAAAAAAATATATGGATGCAGGGCTTATTAATGGAGGTGTATATTTAATAAACCGATATATTTTTAATGAGATAAATTTTCCCGAAAAATTCTCTTTTGAAAAAGATTTTTTAGAGAAATATTTAGATACACTTACCATGATTGGCGTGGAAGATGATGGCTATTTTATTGACATTGGTATACCGGAAGATTTTAAAAAAGCCAACAAAGAAATAAAAGAAAAATACAATGCTTGATTTAAAAGATATTGATAAAGAATGGACCTTGTTTTTGGACAGAGATGGCGTAATAAATTATGAAAAAGCCAACGATTATATTCATACATGGAATGAATTTAAATTTTATGAAGGCGTTGTGGAAGCCATGGCAATCTTCTCAAAAAAATTTAAACATATTGTTGTGGTTACCAACCAAAGAGGAATTGGCAAAGGCATAACTAAAGAAGAAGATTTGTTATTTCTTCACAAAAAAATGAAAACCACCGTTGAGGAAAACGGTGGTAGAATAGATGCCATTTATTATTGTAAGGATGTTGACAGCAGTAGCCCATGCAGAAAACCCAATACGGGCATGGGACTACAGGCAGTAAAAGATATCCCAACAATAAATCTTGCAAAAGCGTTAATGATTGGCAACACACTTAGCGATATGAACTTTGGCAAAAACCTTGGTATTTCAACTATTTTTTTACCCACTACAAGACCAGAAGTAGATTTGAATGATGAACATATTGATGCAGTTTTTCCATCATTAATTTCGTTTGCTAGCACACTGTTGTAAGTTTTCGTTAAAGAATTGAATATGCTCGCCAAGGGAAGATGCAATAGGATTTGATTTAATATATTTATGGTATGAAAATTTGGGCATCTCTAATAGTTTTACTTTTTGCTACTTCTAACCTATCTGCACAACAAATAACTTCTGCAGATAAAATATTTTTACTTAAAAAAGAAGACTCTTTAAAAACAGTAGGATTAAAAATAGTTCAAGGCAGAGATGCGTCCGATCGTTTTTTTGCAGACAGTGCGTTTACCAGAATATTTGTTCGTGCATTAAGAACGAAAAACTCTTTTAATTATCCCTTTGATTCAATTATAAATATTTCCAAATTATATGCGCCAGACAGCTCATTTAAAATTTTCACCTGGCAGTTAATGATCAATGAAAATACCATCAGACAGCACGGAGCTATACAAATGAAAACTGCAGATGGGTCTTTTAAAGTATTTCCTTTAATTGACAAATCAGATGTCACCATCAACCAAACCGATACCATTGCTGATAACAATGGCTGGCAGGGCGCTGTGTATTACAAAATCATACAAAAAGAATACAAAGGAGAAACGTTCTACACCTTACTTGGCTTTGATGAAAACAACATCAAAAGCGATAAAAAAATAATGGATGTTTTGCAATTTGTAAATGGCAAACCGGTTTTTGGCAACAAACTTTTTGTAATGGAAAACAGTAATGGCTATCAAAAAGAAATGGCACGTTACATTTTGGAATATAAAAAAGAAGCCGCTGCAAGACTTACATTTGATGAAGACCTTGGAGCTGTGGTTTTCGATGAATTATCTTCTGAGAGTGATACGCCAAACAAAAAATGGACATTGGTGCCAGATGGTGAGTACAATGGCTTTTTATGGAAAAACGGAAAATGGGTTATGACTACCAACCTTTTCGCAGGTGCACCTCCAAAAAAATATTCTGCAGAAAAAACAATTAGAGATGCAAAAGGAACAATAGACGAAACAAAAATGAAAGGTGGAGAACCGGATATCAAAGTCCCATAGTATTCATTGTGATGAAAATATAAAAACTTAGAAAATTATAAAGAATGGCTGAAAATATAGAAGTGGCAATTTTAGGAAACGGTTGTTTCTGGTGTACAGAAGCGGTTTTTCAACTGGTGAAAGGGGTAACAAAAGTAGAAAGTGGATATAGCGGAGGTGACACTGAAAATCCAACATACAAAGATATTTGCACAGGCACCACCAACCACGCCGAATGTTTAAGAATATCTTTTGACAGCAATATAATTTCTTACGCAGATGTTTTAAAAGTTTTTTGGGAATCGCATGACCCCACCACAATGAATAGACAAGGAAATGATGTAGGTACACAATATAGAAGTGTAGTCTTTTACTTAGATGAACATCAAAAAGAAATTGCAGAAGATTTTAAAAAGCAATTAAATGAGTCGGCGAAATTTAGCAACCCAATCGTTACTTTAATAGAGCCTGCCACAACTTTTTATGTTGCGGAAGATTATCACCAAAACTATTACAATAACAACGGCAGTGCAGCCTATTGTCAATTTGTAGTTAGGCCAAAGGTTGAAAAATACATAAAAACACTTTCTCAAATACATAGTTAATTATGTCTATGTTAAATAATTTTTAATACTTTCGCAACAACCCCGCCGTAAATACTGCGGTGATCCACAAATAAATCGTCCAACTTTCCTTTTAAAAAATCATTCCTCATAACCTGTGAGCCTTTTTTTTAATTTAAAAAATAAAAAAAGATGCTTACGCACAAAAATTATTTTGCGCTATTTATAGGGTTATCTTCATTATTATGCCCCTGCGCAAAAGGTCAAGGCATAAGGCCGTTCACTCCAATATTTTCTCAAAATATAAAAGGTGCAACAACCATTTTTGGAAATACAAGCATGCAGATCATTGACAACTCAACTGCCAATCTTGTTAAAATGAATGAAAGCGGAAATCCAGACAATGGAGTTGGTGGGATAGGCTTCAGCCAGTATGGAAACGATGAAGAAAATATGCAGCCTGTAATAACAGACTTTCAAATTCCAATTTTAAATGTGATACCAGCGGGAGACACATGGAATTACAATTTTCCTAATAGTGATTTGGGAAACAGTTGGCAAACGCTGAATAATCCCACAGGCAATTGGATAAATTTAAATGCAAGTTTTGGATATAACCGTAACCAAAACACTACCATAACCCATGCTACTACAAATTATTTTTTAAAAACAATAACTCTTGCTACACCGGGTTTATATAGCACCTTCGATTTCTCAATAAGTTATGATGATGCTGCTATTATTTATGTAAATGGTACTGAAGTTAAAAGACTAAATATGCCGTCAGGAACTATCAATAATAACACCCCAGCACTTATCGCAAATTTTTCCATGTGGGACGGATTCTCTATCCCTTCATCTTATTTCCATGCAGGAGATAATATTATTGCTGTAGAAATTCATCAAATTACGCCAAACAGCAATACTTGTTTTTTTGATATGAAACTTGCTGCTACGCCCGCTTATACTTCTAATTCATCTACTGCAGATTTGGTTTTACCTGCAGGTACAAATACCATCAAATATGCCCGCTTATATTGGGGCGGTAAAATATCAAATTCCATTTTAAATGCATATCCTGATACGCTTAAAAAAATTAAAATAAGAAAAGGTACATCGGGCGTGTATACTGATTTGGTTTCAGCATATGCTGCCGATACCTATTTGGTAAATGGTTCAACAACTGCATACCAATCTTATGTAGATGTAAAAAGTTTTATTCAAGACAATGGTGCAGGAACTTATAGCATTGCAGAAATACCGATGCTAGAAGGCTCAGCAGGTTATGGTGGAAATTATGCGGGTTGGTGCATTGTAATAGCATATGAAAATAATTCATTGCCGCTTAATAGTGTACGAATCTATGATGGATTTTCGCAGGTTTACAATAATGGAAATTCTATCAGTCAAACTGTAACCCTCACCGGGCTAAATGTACCAAGCAACACACTTACTTTAAGGGATGCAGTTTTAAGTGTAATGGCATGGGAAGGTGATGCAAATATATCTTCATCACCATCAAGCCCATCTGGAGATTATCTAAAAATTAATGGCGTTACGGTTAGCAACACGGCCAACCCTGCAACCAACTTTTTTAATGGCAGCATTTCTAAAAACGGGGCTTTTGTAAATTCTAAAAATCCAGATTTTGCAAACCAAATGGGCATTGATATAGATGAACTAGAAGTTGGAACCGGATATGGCATATTACCAAATGCAAAAGAGATAGAGCTTGAATTTGGAACAGAGGCTGACAGATATTTACCTGGCGTTTTTGCTTTTACTGTAAAACTGGCAAGTCCTGAAAGTGGTCCCCTTCCTGTAAAATTGATTTCTTTTTCGGCAGTTTTAAAAGATAAGGTCAGTTATTTAACCTGGAATACCGAAAATGAACTAAACAATAAATACTTTGATGTAGAGAGAAGCGAAGATGGCATCCACTTTAAAAAAATAGGCTTAGTTAACGGCCAAGGAACCACTTCAATTGCACAATTTTATCAGTTCAATGATTCATTGAATACGACCGCATCGGTGATTTATTATCGTCTTAAAATTGTTGATTTAGACGGGAATTATAGCTATTCTAAGATTGTTCCTTTAAGGATGACTGGAATATTAAATGACCATATTTCAATTTATCCAAATCCATTTGTTGACAATTTTAAAATCTCTTTAAATATGCCTCAAGATGAAAATGTGCAGTTTCGCATGTTGTCATTTGATGGAAAAGAAATCTTTAAGAGAAGAAGTTTTGTACAAAAAGGAGCAAATATTATCGAGGTAAATGATCTTGGGCAAATTTCATCTGGTAATTATATTTTAGAAGTAATGGCGAGAAGGGAAACGTACATAAAGAAAATAATAAAGAAATAATTCAATGAAGTGTATATTAAAAACTAATACCTAACGTTTTCGCTAATTTCATTTTTATTTATTCACCCGCCTCAACTCTAACATGTTTAAACTGTTGGGCACAAAGTTTTTTATATTTTTTTGAACAAGATGAATTGCTTCATCATACCAAAGCGGAACTACTGGCGCATTTGCAATAACAATCTTATCCATTTGTTGGTATGCTTCGTAACGCAAGCTGTCGTTGGTTTGTGACAGCGCACTTTCGTAAAGCTTATCAAATGCAGCATTGTTAAACCGGGTATAATTAGGCGGTGCCGGATTTTTACTGTAGAAAACACTCAAATAATTTTCAGCGTCAGGGTAATCGGCAATCCAACTTCCCCTAAAAAAAAGCGCCTGCGATTTTGATGTTTGCTCAAGCAATAAGCTTTTCTGCATGGCCTCTACTTTTACTGTAATGCCAATCTGCTTTAATTCGTTTGCCACATAGCTAGCAAGGTTAGCATAAATGGGAATGGTAAGTAATTTTATTTCAGGTAAGTTTAAGCCATTTGCAAAACCGGCATCCGCTAATAACCGTCTTGCTTTTATTGGATCATAAAAATAACCCTTCACATTTTCTTTATTAAATGATGGTAATCCCTGAGGTACAAAACCGCTTACTGCAGCCGTTCCAATAGAATTCCTAACATACAACATCATCTTCTGCCTGTCAATCCCATAATTTATGGCCTGCCTTATTTGCAAAAGTCTCAACGGTGAATTTTTTACAATTAGATTGTTTGTATCTGTCAGTATTCCAAAAAATTCTATATTCAAATAAGGATGTTTTTGCAGGTCGATTTTCTCCTTCCATTCAGGCTTTAAATTGCCCGTTTTAGAAAGTATTTCATCTTTAAAAGACGGATCTATGTCATTTATAAAATCAAGTCTGCCCTGTTGAAATTCTAAAAACTCTGTTGCCTTACTGTCGTAAAAATTTATTTTTATTCCGTCTAAATATGGGAGCGATTTACCCTCATTATCCTTCTCGAAATAATTATTATTCTTTTTTAATACAAGCGCTTGACCCTCCTCCCAGGCCACAAAAGCAAATGGTCCGGTACCAACGGGGTGTCGCCTAAATTCGTTTCCGTATTTTTCTACAGCCTCATGCGGAATGATGGAACAATACTGCATGCTTAAGATACCTAGAATGGGTTGAAAGGGTGCTCTCAGTTTTATTTGAAAAGTAGAATCATTAATTGCCGTAAAAGGATTGTTTTCGGCAACTCGGTTATTAAAAATCCATGATCCCGGGCTTGCAGTACTTTTGTTTATAATTCTATTAAAACTATATGCAACATCTGGTGCTATTAGCTTGCGGCCACCTGCATTTTTAAAACATTTATCATTCTGAAAATAAAGATCATTGCGAATTTGAAAAGTAATGGTTTTATTACTATCACTAAATTGCCACGATGAAGCTAATGAAGGCTTCAACTGCATATTACTATCAACCTCTATTAAAGTATTATATAGCTGATGAACAGCCCACATGATAGACTGGTTTTTTGCAAAAGCAGGATCTAAGGAAGCTATTCCACTAGTTTCGTTGTACCTGAATATTTTTTTATCCGGATGGTTATGGTCATTACATGAGAAAAATAAAAGGATAAAGATGCAACATGGCAAAAAAAACATCTTTCTTCTAGTGTATAAATAACTTTTTTTTATGCGATGTACCATTAAAACAAATTTATACTTTCGGTTGCTTTAAACGTCATAATTTAGATTATAAAAAAAATTAGCATGCTCAGCGCAAAGAAAAAGAGTTTAATAATAACGGTACTTTGTTCATTATGTATACAAGCCTTTTCTCAATTGGGCGAAAACAAAAAGATATTTACACATGCTGATACATTGCGTGGTGGTAATGGAATTTTCCGGCAGCAGTGGAATGTTTTGCATTATGATATTACTGTTGAGCCAGATTATTCCTCTAAAACTATTGAGGGAAAAAATACGATGCTGTTTTTTGATGAAGGAGCAAAAATGATGCAGATAGATTTGCAGGAACCCATGATCTTAGACAGTGCAAAAGATATAGATACCAGTTATAAATTTAGGCGGGAAGGAAATGTTTATTGGCTGGAATATAGAGATACCAGTAGCAATCTTTTCTATAAAGTAAAACCAGGCATTCGCTCTATTACATTTTATTTTCATGGTAAGCCCAGAGAAGCTATACGTCCACCTTGGGATGGTGGCTGGATTTGGAAAAAAGATAAAAATAACAATCCTTGGATGACGGTTGCTTGCCAAGGTCTGGGGGCCAGTGTCTGGTATCCTTGTAAGGATATTCAAAGTGATAAACCTGATAGTGGCGCAACCCTTCGCATGATCGTGCCTGATAGTTTGGTAGCGATTGGTAATGGCAGACTTACTGAAAAAACGCAATTACCCAACAGCAAAATGCTCTACACATATAGGGTAGTAAACCCCATCAATAACTATTGCATTATTCCATACATTGGTAAATATGTAAATTTTTCAGAGAAATTTCCTGGCCTGAATGGCAATTTAGATATGAATTATTGGGTGATGGATTACAACTTGGATAAAGCCAAAAAACAATTTATGGATGCACCCAAAATGATGAAGGCTTTTGAGTATTGGTTCGGCCCCTATCCTTTTTATGAAGATGGTTACCAGTTAATAGAGGCCCCACATTTAGGTATGGAGCATCAGAGTGCCGTGGCGTACGGTAATGGCTTTAAAATGGGTTATAGTGGCAGAGATTTATCTGGTACGGGCGAAGGTTTAAAATGGGATTTTATTATTGTGCACGAAAGTGGGCATGAATGGTTTGCAAATAGTATTTGCACAAAAGATATTGCAGATATGTGGGTACATGAAGGATTTACCAATTATAGCGAAACTTTATTTACTGAATTTTATTGGGGTAAGAAAGCCGGCGAAACATATGTGGAGGGAATCAGGAAAAACATTGAAAATGATATTCCAATAATAGGCCCTTATGGTGTTAACAAAGAAGGTAGTGGCGATATGTACTACAAAGGAGGAAACATGATTCACCTCGTAAGGCAAATCACAAATAATGATGCAAAGTTTAGAAGTATGTTATTAGGCGTAAACAAAAAATTTTTCCATAAAACTGTTACAACCAACGACATTGAAAAATACATAAGTTCCTTTCTTAGGCTTGATTTAAAAGGCATTTTTGATCAATATCTCCGCACGACAAAAATCCCTTTACTTCAATATAAAATAACCGGAAAAAAAATTGAATACAGGTGGACAAACAACGTTGCCAATCTTGTTCTTCCTTTAAAGATTTCTTTAGGTAAAGCCGATGGATCTGAGCAATGGATTAAACCGACGTCCAATTGGAAAATATTAAAAGTCAAAAATTGGTTTGACGGTAAAACGTTTGCTGTCAACAAAAATTTCTATGTTTTCACAAAAAATGAAACAGAAGAATTGATTAAATAGTTTGGTGCTTTGTGTGATAAAATGATTGGTAAAAAAATACCCCCGAAAAATAATTTTGAGGGTATTTTTTTTAAATCGTTGCTATTAATTCATACAAGCGTAATGATCATTTTCAATTCGGCCACCACCTATAAATTTTCTTGAATAATAACTTTCGTCTAAGCTATTTATAGTAACACCTGCGCTGCTGCTCGAGTGTACAAAAAAACCGTCTCCTAAATAAACCCCCACGTGGCTAACGCCGCCTCTTGTATTAAAAAATACAAGATCACCCTCAAGCATATCATCTTTCTTTAACTTAGAACAGATTGAATACTGCTGTTTTGCTGTGCGGGGCAAAGCAAAACCGAATACCGACCCCATTAACAAACCTGTAAAACTGCTGCAGTCGATACCTTTTTTTGTTGTACCCCCAAAGCGGTACCTTGTACCCCACCAATCATCTATAAATCCAATTAAAGAAGTATTGGTAACAAGCTCTACATTTCTGTTAAGTAGTTGGGCGTATTTAAACTGCAAGCTGCTGCAAAACTCAGTAGCCATTCCCACCGGCTTCATCATTTTTTTTGCAAATGATGCTACGGATGCTTTAAAACCTGTGGGTTTAATTTCAGAAGGCAAATAAACCATCCCTTCCCCTGACACATTAAAATCATTTATAGAATTGATTTTTCTTTGTGCAGATGTTTGTAACGAAGTAACTGTAAAAACGCTTAGCGCAACAGAAACAAACAGTAAGTTTTTCATACGTAAAATATGGGTTTACACGTATAAGACTCTCTCTTTTGTTATTTGTGCTTCTATAATTCTTTGCTTATCTATTCTTTAAATCCTGTCTTAAAATCTTGTCCTACAACAATTAATAATTAAATTTCTTTGTCTCGAAGCGCAAACTTAGGGGTAAAATGTCACACATACAAATACAGCGGGGAAAAATATACTCATTTTAAAGTTGTTGGCATAATGTTAACAGATATTTTTTTACTCCCATATTTAACGTCTTGTGTGCAAAAACGATTCATTCTATCGTTCCTTAAAAGTCGATCTTTGTATTTTTCTCAACTGTTTTAAGGCGCTCTATGAATTTTTCTCACTTACACGTACATACCCAATTTTCGTTACTTGACGGAGCAGCCTCTATAAAAAATCTTTATAAAAAGGCTATAGCAGATGGAATGCCTGCGATTGCGATAAGTGACCACGGTAATATGTTCGGGGCTTTTGAATTTGTAAAAGAAGCCTATAAACATAAAAATGACGATGGCTCTTTAAAAGTAAAGCCTATTGTAGGTTGCGAATTCTACATAACCACCGACAGAACTAGAAAGACATTCAGCAAAGAAGAAAGAGACCCTCGCAATCATCAGATATTACTTGCAAAAAATGATGTAGGTTATAAAAATTTAGTAAAACTAACATCGCTCGGTTATATAGAAGGGATGTACAGTAAATATCCAAGAATTGATAAAGAACTCATTCATAAATACCACGAAGGCCTCATAGCAACCACATGTTGCCTTGGTGCACTAGTGCCACAAACTATTTTAAAAAAGGGTGAAGCAGAAGGTGAAAATGAATTTAAATGGTGGCTCAATATTTTTCAGGAAGACTATTATGTTGAGTTACAAAGGCATGGAATTCCCGATCAAGATAAAGTAAACGCTGTACTATTAAAATTTGCAAAGAAGTACAATGTAAAAGTTATTGCCAGCAACGACAGCCATTATGTAGAGCAGGAAGATTTTAATGCGCACGACATTTTACTTTGCATCAATACTGGCGAAAAACAAACTACACCTGCATCTCGGGAACATGGAGATGATGATTTATCTTCCAAGGGTAAGCGATTCGCTTTTCCGAACGACCAGTTCTTTTTAAAGTCGCAAAAGCAGATGATTGACGTGTTTCATGATCTGCCTGAAGCCATCGATAATACAAATGAGATTGTAAGTAAAATAGATTTGCTGGATCTTAAGAGAGATATACTTCTACCCCATTTTACAGTACCTGCTAACTTTAAAAGCCAGGATGAATACCTGGAAAATCTTACGTGGACAGGTGCAAAAAACCGTTATCAGATACTTACACCAACGACAGAAGAAAGGATACAGTTTGAATTAGGCGTCATCAGAGAAATGGGATTTGCCGGTTACTTTTTAATTGTGAGCGATTTTATTAGAGCGGGTAGAGAAATTGGTGTTTTTATTGGTCCGGGCAGAGGTTCTGCCGCAGGTAGTGTTGTGGCGTATTGTATTGGCATAACCAATATTGACCCAATAAAATACAACCTGCTTTTTGAGCGGTTTTTAAACCCCGAGCGTAAATCAATGCCGGATATAGATACCGATTTTGATGATGAAGGAAGACAGAAAGTGATAGATTATGTGGTAGATAAATATGGTAAAAATCAGGTAGCTCAAATTATTACTTACGGCACGATGGCTGCCAAAAGTAGCATTGCTGATGTTGCTAGGGTAATGGACTTGCCACTACAACAAAGCCGTGCATTATCGGGTTTGGTACCTGAAAGGCCAGGTATGAATTTAAAGCGATTACTTACAGCTCCTATCACCACAAAAGAAGCTGCAAAAGGTGGAGAAAAATCTTTAGAAGAAAAGGAACAACTTCAACCGGATGATGTTGAAAAAATAAAAAAACTAAGAGAATTTTACAATGGAACAGATGAGTTGGCAAAAGTGCTGCACGAAGCTGAAAAGCTAGAAGGTTCCGTTCGCAATACAGGCATACATGCATCAGCAATTATCATTGCACCAAAAGATCTTACTGAATTATTGCCAGTAGCCACCTCCAAAGAATCTGAGTTGTGGCTTACTCAAATTGAAGGAAATTCAATTGAAGAAGCTGGTGTAATTAAAATGGATTTTCTTGGTTTAAAGACACTGAGTATTTTAAAAACTGCTTTGGCACTTATAAAACAGCACCATGGCGTGACAATAGAAATTGACAATATTTCGCTCGAAGATGAAAAGACTTATAATCTTTACAGGCAAGCAGATACCAATGCAACTTTTCAGTTTGAAAGCCCCGGTATGCAAAAGTATTTACGGGAATTAAAACCTGATAAATTTGGCGACCTCATTGCCATGAATGCACTGTACCGACCGGGACCGATGGCTTATATACCAAACTTTATTGCCCGCAAAAATGGCAAGCAAGAAGTTACCTATGACTTGCCTGAAATGCAGGAACATCTGGAGGAGACTTATGGTATTACAGTATATCAAGAACAGGTGATGCTACTCTCTCAAAAGCTCGGTGGATTCTCTAAAGGGCAGGCTGATATTTTGCGAAAAGCAATGGGTAAAAAAGACAGGAAAACGCTTGACAAAATGAAAGGCGATTTTATAAACGGTGCTACAGCAAAAGGTCATCCCGAAAAAACTCTTGAAAAAATATGGACAGACTGGGAAGCATTTGCGCAGTATGCATTTAACAAATCTCACTCCGTTTGCTATGCATTTGTAGCATACCAAACAGGCTATTTAAAAGCCCACTACCCGGCAGAATATATGGCAGCTGTTCTAAACCATGCAGGCAGTATTGAAAAAATAACATTCAATATGGAAGAGTGTAAAAGAATGGGGTTAAAGGTATTGGGCCCAGATATTAATGAATCGAACAATGGCTTTGCAGTTAATGAAGCTGGAGAAATACGATTCGGTTTTAGCGGTATGAAAGGAGTTGGGGAAAATGCCATAGAAAATATTGTAGAAGAGCGTCAAAAGCATGGAAAATATAAAGATGTTTTTGATGTGGTGAGGCGAGTTAATTTAAGAGCAGTCAGCAAAAAAACCCTTGAGAGTTTAATTCACAGCGGTGCTTTTGATTGTTTTAAAGACATGCACAGGGCTCAGTATTTTTTTACTGCCCCGGGCGATGTGGCTTCGTTAGATAAAATTGTAAAATTTGGCTCTGTTTTTCAGTCACAGGCTGCAGGCTCAGCCAATACACTCTTTGGCGATTTGCAAATGCCGGATATTGTACCACCAAAACTTGCACAATGCGCCCCATGGCAACTTGTAGAAAAACTGAACTTCGAAAAAGATGTTACAGGAATGTATATGAGTGGGCACCCGCTAGATGATTTTAAATTTGAATTAACACACTATGGTATTAGTCCACTTGGAGAATTTTTAGAAATAAAAAACG
Source organism: Chitinophagales bacterium (assembly GCA_038225275.1). Lineage (GTDB taxonomy): Bacteria > Bacteroidota > Bacteroidia > Chitinophagales > Chitinophagaceae > Ferruginibacter. The sequence goes on from JBBREY010000001.1 coordinate 55,816, forward strand.
CAGTAGATGTTATTCCACCTTCTAGGGTATTTAGGCTAGCAGGTCTTGTAACAGAGGGCCAACATAGGGTTACAAAGACCGGAAAAAACTTTGGCATTATGCACATTGAGGACTTTAGTGGCAAATGCGATTTTGCAATGTTTAGCGAAGACTATGTAAAATTTAGTAAATACTTAGAAAAAGGTACCATCGTATTGTTGGAAGGTGGCTTCAAGCAACGGTATAATAGTGATAATTATGAGTTTAAAATAAACAAACTTCATTTATTGGAAACTGTAAAATCTACATTGACTAAAGAAGTAAAAATAGAGATTCAGCCGGAGGATATTAAGAAAGAAATGATTGATTTTCTTGAAACAAATGTAAAAGAACACCCCGGGAAAACCACCTTAAAATTCGTGATAAAAGATTTTGAAGACAAGTTAAAAATAGGATTATATACACTTGAAAAAAGTTTTACAATGAATGATGATATGGCTTTTTATCTTAATAAAAGAAATGATATTGGCGTAAGTGTACTGACAGCCTAGCAGAAATTATAATCAATTATGTTTATCCTCCTATTGTGGATATGTCATTTGTACTTAAAAAAAATAATGGTTATAGATTTGTACTAAATTTCGAAAACCAGCAAGAACTTCTTGCTAAATAACAAACTTAAATTTTATATTATGGCATTGGAATTCACAGATTCAAACTTTAAAACAGAAGTACTTGATTCAGATAAATTAACCGTGGTAGATTTTTGGGCAGAATGGTGCGGCCCTTGTAGAGCTATAGGACCTGTAATTGCAGAACTTGCAAAAGAATACGAAGGCGTTATCAATGTAGGTAAATTAAACGTAGATCAAAATCCGCAGATATCTACTAATTATGGCATAACAAGTATTCCCGCAATTCTTTTCTTAAAAAATGGTGAAGTTGTAGATAAATTAGTTGGTGCACAACCTAAAGCTAATTTTGTAAAAAAGATTGAAGCTTTAAAATAATTTTTTTGCAGAAAAATAAAAAACGCCGCCTTTAACAAAGCGGCGTTTTTTATTAATGTTTCACTACCAGCACCTCTTCTTCGGCATGTTTGTACCTAAATATAAGCAGAAACAAGACCAATATAATTCCAGCATAGCCTGCAAAACTGAACCAGATGCTTTGCCAATCTTTTACGCTCACATTGTTCGTAGTAATAGTAAAATAATCTACAATTTTCCCGGCAAACAAACCGCCAAATATTGCACCTAAGCCATTCGTCATCAACATAAATAAACCTTGTGCGCTAGATCTTATTTTACTGTCCGTTTGTTTTTCCACATATAAAGAACCAGATATGTTGAAAAAATCAAAAGCCATTCCGTAAACTATCATTGACATGATGAGGAAGACGAAGCCTGAACCAGGATTACCGATTCCAAACAAAGCAAATCGCAACACCCACGCAGCTAAACTGATGAGCATCACTTTCTTAATGCCATAACGTTTCAATACAAAAGGAATTGTAAGTATAAATAAGGTCTCAGAAATTTGCGAAAGCGAAATCATAATATTTGAATGCTTTACTGCAAAAGCATTTTTATATGCATCAACAGTTCCAAAGTCCAGTAAAAAAGAGGTACCAAACATGTTTGTTATTTGTAGTGCTGCTCCTATAAGCATAGCAAATAAAAAGAAGATGGCCATCTTTTTATCTTTAAATAACACAAAGGCATCCAATCCCAATATTTGAGAAAGACTCTTTTTTTCCGTGCTTTTATTTATGTCACAAGCCGGTAAAGTAAAACAAAACATAGCTGTAGCAACTTCCGCCACCGCGGCAAAATTAAATTGTTTGTTATTACCTGTCCAACCCAGCAAGTCAACCAGCCACTCTGCAACAATAAAACCAACGGTACCCCAAACTCTAATAGGAGCAAAACTTTTTTGAACATCAAAATTATTTTTAGTGAGTAAAGTGTAAGAAACAGAATTACTCAAAGCAATTGTTGGCATGTAAAAACAACTGGTAAAAAATATGGCATAATACAAGTCGTTTGCATTTGTAAGTGTGCCGGCATAATATAAACATACACCTGCCAGCAAATGGCATATGCCCAAAACGATCTCTGCACGCAAATATTTATCGGCAATAATACCCATAAGCGCAGGCATAAATAAGCTGGCCCAACCCATTGTGCCATAAGTCGCTCCTACAAGACTTCCTCTTACACTCATATCACCGGGTAAAGTAAACATGTATCCGCCAAGTGAAATCAACCAAATACCCCAAACAAAAAATTGAAGAAAATTCATTGTGGTCAGCCGAAAATTTAAACTCATTTTTTTTATTTTACAGGAGTGAGATTTGGTTATTGAATTCGTAAGATATCAAATAATTATTTGCTTCAAATAAAAGATTTCCCACAACAAAATCATTCATTTTTATTGGTTTAATTCCCATTTAAGCAAGCATAAAGCTTCATAATAAATAACTAAGACATTATGTTTCGTAAATTTGCAAAAATTAAAAAGATGAGCGTTTCAATAGATAGTGTTATAAATTTTACTGCCAATACTGATTTAAAAAATATTGCCATAAAAGTGAAAGAAGGTAAAAGAATTTCAGATGAAGAATGCCAAATTCTTTTTGAAAAAGCTGATCTCCCTTTTGTAGGCATATTGGCAAACTTTATCCGTGAAAAATTGCACGGTGATACGACGTATTTTAATAGGAATTTTCACATAGAACCAACAAATGTTTGCGTTTTCAGTTGCAAATTTTGTTCTTATTCAAGATTGTATGCCAATAAGGACGAAGGGTGGGAATTGAGCATAGATCAAATGCTCGATATTGTAAAAAGTTATGATGGTAAACCCATAACAGAGGTTCATATAGTGGGTGGCGTGCATCCAAAAATGAACATGGCATATTTTATAGAACTTATACAAAAAATACATGCGCACAGACCAGACCTCCACGTAAAAGGTTTTACCGCTGTAGAATTAGACTATATGTTTCGTAAAGCAAAGCTTTCAGTAGAGGAAGGAATGCAGGCACTCAAAGATGCCGGATTGCAATCTTTACCGGGCGGTGGTGCGGAAATTTTTCATGAGGATATTAGAAAAGAAATTGCAGGGGATAAAGTTACCGGAGAGGGATGGTTGCATATACATGAAGTTGCGCATAGCTTGGGTATGCACAGCAATGCAACAATGTTATACGGGCATATTGAAAAATATGAACACAGAATTGACCACATGCGCAAACTGAGAGATTTACAGGATAAAACACATGGCTTTAATACTTTCATACCACTAAAATTTAGGAACAGCAACAACGATATGAGCTATGTTGCAGAAAGCACCGTTACAGAAGATATGCGCATGTATGCAATTGCCAGAATCTACCTGGATAATTTTGCTCACTTAAAGGCATACTGGCCAATGCTTGGCAGGCAAAATGCTCAACTCACCCTGTCTTTCGGCGTGAATGACATTGATGGAACAATTGACGATACAACAAAAATATACAGCATGGCAGGCAGCGAGGAACAAACTCCTACCATGACGACTGAAGACCTTGTAACACTTATTAGTCAAGTAAAAAGAAAGCCAATTGAAAGAGATACATTATACAACCAAATAAAAGATTTTAGTATTAATCTCAACTAGGCAGGAGCTCAATTAAAAAAATTATCAAATTAAAAAACCCATTCAAATAAATGAATGGGTTTTTTAATTTGATAACGTTTATAGTATTAGAAATTTCTAACTGTCATTTCTGTTCTTCTATTTTTTGCACGACCTGCAGCCGTTGCATTATCAGCTACTGGTTTTGTTTCACCGTATCCTGCAGATTTCAAACGTGTTTCTGAAACTCCTTTTGATACAAGATAATTTTTAACAGCACCTGCACGGTTGTCTGAAAGAACTTGGTTGCTTTCGTCAGATCCTTGTGCATCAGTATGGCCATCAATATCTATCATCAAGGTCTCATCATCCCTCATAAGTTTTACAACTTCATCCAAAGATTTAAATGATTTAGGCAATAATTTAAAACTACCAGTAGAGAAGAATACATTCTTTGCAGCGAAGTTGATTTTCTCTATTACTTCTTTTGCTATAACTGGGCAACCTTGGTTACTTGCAGGTCCTACACGTGTAGGACATTTATCTTCTTCATCATTTATACCATCACCATCAGTATCAGGTATAGGGCAACCTTGGTAACGTGCAAATCCTTTAACTGTAGGGCATTTATCTAATTCGTCGTTTATACCATCACCATCAGTATCAGGTATAGGGCAACCTTGGTATTTCGCTAAACCTGCAACATCAGGACATTTATCTTCAGCATCTGTTATACCATCGCCGTCTCTATCAGGACAACCCTGTAAAGTTACTAAACCAGCAACGTCAGGGCATTTATCGTCAGCATCCAATACCCCATCTCCATCACGATCTAATACAACAGGCGGAGGCGGAGGAGCCATTACCATCTTCTTTTCTTTGGAAAAGTTTTGAGCTATTCCAAATGAATAACCAATAGCATCTTTTAAAACATCTTTGGTTAATGCAAAACGGTATTTTGACTCAAGTAATAAGTAGGTACTGCTTTTAAGATTTACCTGAATACCAACACCTGCAGGTACATAAGCACCATAGTCTTGAGAATAACGACCACCGCCAATTCCGACTGAAAGGAAAGGCGCAATAAGGTGATTATCACCGTAGGGACGAATGTTTAATGAAGGCTCCAATTCTACTGCATATTGATTTTCGTTTCTCGTTGTCGTTCTGTTTGACGCTGCAGAAGAAAAATCATCCATAGAAAAAGCAGCTTTTGTGCTAAAATCTATTGTCTTTGTAAGCCCTTTCCAATAGGATATTGCCATACCGATATCCATTTTACGCAAATCAGTATTTAAATTAAATTTATTGTTGTTTTTAAGAGTTACCGGAGTAAACACATCTAATGCTGTAATATGTATTCCAAATAGATTTCCTTTTTTTGAGGAAGAATATTTACTGTTCATCATTTGCGCAGAAGCACAGGCAACTACCACAAGAAATGACAGTAATAGCGTAAGTTTTTTTTTCATAAATGTTGATTTTTAATTTAACGGGTTAAATTATTAAAATTTTCCTAACTAAGATGATAGGTTTAGTGCGCAAATGTAACTTGTATCTAGCTACTTGTCAAGAATTTTTAACAATTAAATAAATAAAAGGTTGTTTAAATTGAATGATTAATGGTAAGATAAAAATTATGCCAAACATGCTGCATGCCAATATCTATTTTTTTTAGTTTAGAAAAAATAATCTTCTATATTTGCAGCCCGAATTAAAGTTGAGGTCCGGTAGCTCAGCTGGATAGAGCATCAGCCTTCTAAGCTGAGGGTCATTGGTTCGAATCCAATCCGGATCACATATTTATTTGCTGCACTTGTGCAGCTTTTTTTTTGCTTATGTAATTTCGTTTTATATGGATGTAAAAATTGACACTAGCTGGAAGGAAGTTTTAAAAGAAGAATTTACAAAACCTTATTTTGAACAAATAGTAAGCTTCTTAAAAACTGAAAAAGCCGCAGGAAAAATAATTTACCCTTTAGGTTCTAATATTTTTAATGCTTTTAATAAGACTCCCTTTAATAAAGTAAAGGTTGTAATACTTGGCCAAGATCCTTACCATGGCAACGGGCAGGCACATGGCTTAAGTTTTTCTGTACTTCCGGGAGTAAAAATACCTCCATCACTTCAAAATATATTTAAAGAAATTAAGTCAGATATTGGCACAGAAAATATCTCCAACGCCGGAGATTTGACCCATTGGGCAGAGCAAGGTGTTTTGTTGCTTAATGCAGCGCTTACCGTAAGGGACGGAGAACCAATGAGCCATGCAAAATTTGGATGGGCTCAATTTACTGATGCTGTAATAAAAACAATTTCTGACAAAAAAGAAAATGTAGTGTTTTTACTTTGGGGCAAGTTTGCGCAGGATAAGCAGGTTTTAATCAACACCGACTGTCACTATGTTCTAAAAGCTGCGCACCCTTCTCCCCTATCTGCACACAATGGATTTTTTGGCTGCAAACATTTTTCAAAGACAAACGACATTTTGATAAAACATGGAGAAAATCCTATAAATTGGAAACTATAATTTATGACTTTACTTAAAAATATTTTTGCGAGAATATGGGCTTTATGGGCGTTGGTGAGTTTTGTGGTTACGTTCATTATTATTTTTATTCCGTCTATGCTTTCCTACTTGTACAAAGATGAAGTTAAAGGTCAGAACTATTTTATATGGGTATCTCGGGTGTGGATGCAAAGCTGGCTTTACATGATTCTTTGCCCCGTAAAAGTTGTCGGTAGAAAACAATTTGAGAAAGGCAAAACGTATGTAATTGTTTATAACCACAACGCCTTTCTAGATGTACCTTTATCCGCCCCATTTGTACCGGGAGGTAACAAAACAATTGCAAAAGCTTCCTTCGGTAAATTCCCCATATTTGGATGGTTTTATAAGAGAGGAGGAATAATGGTAGACAGAGACAAAGAAAACAGTCGGGTAAAAAGTTATGAGGAGATGAGGGCTACGTTGAAGAAAGGAATACATATGTGTATTTACCCTGAGGGAACACGTAACAGAACAGGCAAACCTCTTAAACCCTTCTACGACGGTGCTTTCAAGCTTGCGATAGATGCAAAAAAAGAAATTATTCCGTGCGTAATTATCGGGACAAATAAAGCGATGCCTGTAAAAAAATCATTCTACCTTTTTCCCAGACCGTTGAAAATGATTTTTCTTGAACCTATTTCTTCAGAAAATATTGACACAAAAAGTTTAAACAAAAAAGTGTTCGATATTATGGAGGCAGAATTTGTTAGAAATCAGTAAACGATCTTGTACGGTTTATTTTCAAATCCCTTAAAATAGGAGATTTAGGACTAATGTTGATGCTGAAATACCTCGACCTTCCAATAGGAGATAAATTTATACCCATTTGCCAGCAATGTAAATCTCTGGAAAGGTATGCGCTCAACAAACCAAGTTTTCTTGTTGTTACATCAAAAGAGCCATTCATGCCTACTTTCCATTTCGGAGTTAGGTTGGCAGATGTATTAAAAGTAAGGCCTTGAGAAAGTTGGCTTTTAAATTTTGCCTGTGTAATGTCAAACAGTTTGCTTACAAGAAGTGAATAAGATAAATCAACATTCCACGGGATTGTAAAATCTACAAATTCAGATGGGTTATTTTGTATGTAGGCAGCTTCTTGTTGGTATTCATCCAGCGGTTGCCCATTAGGGTTGGTATTTCTGCCATCGGGTGGAATCGGAGATTTCTTAGATTTGTCTCCCCCCTTAAAACTCGTTTGTAATTGCACCCCTGCGCTTAATAAATTTCCGAGAGAGAGCTTATCGTTCCATACAAGTTTATCAATTCTTCTGCCCTGTGCATTCGTTTTATAGGGATCGAAAGTAGCTGATCCACTGATGTTTACTTTTTCAAATAAGTTAGTTCTCGCCTGCAATGAAATTGTTGAAAATTTAAATGAATCAGCCAGAAAATTATATGCCCCACCTATGCTAAAACCATCAAGTAAACTGATTTTTTTATCTGCCTTTGCACTGGTATCTTTTTTATCTCTAATTTTTGCCGTTATATTATTGTCGATATTATAAGAGAGGCCACCAAACCTTTGGTTACTATATGCTCCATATATACTTCCATCGAAATAGGAAATGGGTCGAACATTTCCAAGAATATCATAGCTTGAATTATAAAAATTATTTGCATTGAAATTTGGAGAATAGTTTAATGATAAACTTGGCCTTATTTCGTGCCTGATAGCTTTAATTTTGCCGCCTTCTTTAAAAGCGAACATTCCAAAAAGCCTGGTGGAAGCACTTAAACCAAAAGACATTTGCCTTGCAGTGTAGAGACCTTGGGTTTCTGAAATAGTATCGACTTTATTTTTTAAGGGATTAAACTGCTTTTCAATTCTTTTCTGATACCACTTTTCCTGATAAGATACGGATGGCGATAGCTGCAAAACTCCTAAAGATGGAAGCGCAAGCGTTATTGGTATGCTGTGTTGTGCTCCATATTGCAGATTATTAGAAATCTGCCTACCTAAGTTGCCTGCAGTATCATAAAACGACGTAAGACTTTTTGCGTTTCCATTATAAGCTATGCCTAGGTTTTCATACCATTTATATTCTCCAATTGGCTCCTTTCTTCTAAATGGATACAATGTGTTTACATTAAAAGCAATATCAGGTAAATTTAAGTTGGTAAGTCCCGATACTGAGTTTTGGTTGTGGTTAGCACTAATTGAAATATTGTAGGGTTTGTTCTTCCAAACTTTAGAATAAGTGATGGATGAATTTAATTGGTTTTGGAAATTTAAATTAGCGTTTGTAGGAACCTGCGAGTTGTATTTCGTACTACCTGCATTTACGTTTGCACTAAAGTTTACGCCGGGGCGAGATTTTGTATCAGCGCTATGGGTCCATTGAAAATTTACTGTCCGGGTTTTTGGCTGGTCAAGCGGATGAAAGCTTTGAACAGCTAAAGCTATATTTCCTTGGTAATGGTATCGCCTAAAATAACGTGGGTTTAAGTTTAAGTTCCAGCTGCCATAAGAGTAAAGTGTGCCTCTTGTAATTAAATCCCAATTAGGACTTATAATTTTATAGTAACCTAAATTTTCCAGTGCAAGGCCACGTTGCGCATCAGCAGCAAAGCTCGGCGCAAGGAGCCCACTGTGCCGTCCCTGTGTGAGGGGAAAAATACCAAAGGGTAAACTTATAGGTAATGGCACGCCCTCAAATTCAGGATGTACAGGTCCGGTATAAGCCCATTTTTTATTTACAAACTTTATTTTTCGGGCAACAAATGCAAAGTGTGGTGTATCTAAATTACATGTAGTAAACCGTCCATTTAGTGCATAAAAAACTGAAGTATCTGCTTTCTTAATTTTCTCTCCATATACAAACATTTCTCCTTGCTTTGTATAAGTACCTTTTGTAAGTCCTTTTCCGGTTTTCATGTCAAAACGAATGGTGTCACTTACTGACTGAAAATCTTTTTGAGAAAAATATGGATAAGATAAAACTTTGCCAAGGCTGTCCTTTTTTATAAACGCACTCACCAGACTGGTTTTTTGATCGAATTGTATTTGTGGTGCTGACAAATTATTATCCTCATACTTTACAGAAGAAATTTTACCATACAAATACATTTTTTGCGCAGGCACATCTATCACCATCGAGTCATCTGCATGGTAAACCACCGGCGACGAAAGTGAATCTTTGGAAGTTCTAAAACTAAAGGTGTCTACACCAAGGGTAAGAAGTGTATCAGATTTTTTTTTCTTTTCTTCACCCATTGAAGGGGTGCGGACCGTATCAGATTTTTTCTTTATAAATGTAGCAACACTATCAATGCTTTTTTTTACAGGTGGAGGCGTATCCCTTATTGTTTGTAAAAAATTATAGGAATAAGATTTGTCTCCTCCAAACCCTTTAAAATGATACGTTAATAAAATCAACAATGGCAGGCACCACCAACCTAAAATGTTTTTTGCCTTACCTTTGTTTGTGTTACTCATAAATGCGAATTCGCAAAAATAGCTATTAAAATTTTACCTATAATTCTTTAAAAGAATTATAACATATATTGTATAACCCAATTACCACTATGCTTAAAAGAGGATTGTATATTTTTATTTGCCTTATTTGTATAGGCTCATTTACAAACGAATGCGCTGCACAGGCAAAAAAACTGAGAACCATTGTTGTAGATGCAGGCCATGGAGGAACAGATGCGGGAGCAATAGGGCAGTATGAAAATTCTCTCAGATCTATGGAGAAGAATGTAACACTTGCCATTTCTAAAAAATTAGTGGAAGAGTTAGAAAAACAATTGCCTGAGGTAAAAGTTGTTGCTACAAGAACGACAGATATATTTGATAATCCTCGGGTAAAAGCCAGTATTGCAAATGATGCGAAGGGTGATTTGTTTATTTGTATACATGCAGATTCGGGGCCATTAAAAACAGGAAGAAGGCAGATTGGAATGAAGACTGTAACAAAATACAAAATAACTTACACAGGTAAGGGAAGGAAAAAAAAGAAGAAATCAACACCATACGAAGTTGATGAGCCAATATATGAATATTTCAAACAGCCTTTAGCCATTAACGGCACGAGTGTTTACATATTTGCTGCTGCTAAAACCAGTGATAAATTAAAAGCCATTATGAAAGGCCAGGAGGAAATAGAATTTGAAACAGGTGCCGCTGACAGTTCTTTCAATAATTTTAATTTTAATTCACCGGAAGGACGGCAACTTGCGCAAGTGTATGCAAAGCTTTATCAGGAAAAGAGTGATAGAATGGCTACGCTTGTTAATGATGAAATTGACGCTACCGGTAGGCGTGCACTAGGCGTAAACCAACGGCAAAAAGGCATATGGGTATTATCAGCCACAAAAATGCCCGCTATTTTAATTGAAACCGGCTATATAAATAATCCTGAAGATGAACGATATTTGAACAGTGATAAAGGGCAGCAGGAATTAGCCGAGGCAATTACCAAAGCAGTTGTGAGGTACAAAGCACAATTGGAAAATACAAAATCAGTATCAAAAGCTCCGTAAAACATAAGAAACTTGCTTTTGGCTAAAAAATTGGTATGCAACCTTGTTATAATAAAGAAAACAATAACTAAAACTATTTAAGTGAAAATTACAAACGAAACAAAAGTGGGTGCAATAACTGTTATCTCGGTAGCAGTGTTAATACTCGGTTTCAATTTTTTAAAAGGAAAAAAATTGTGGAGTTCAGATACGATGATCAGAGGCAAGTACGGTAACGTACAAGGGTTACAGAATTCTAATCCCGTTATTATAAATGGGCTACAGGTTGGTACTGTTTACAAAATAACCACAGAAAAAGACATGAGGGAAATATTGGTAGACTTAAACATAACTAAGGACATTAATATCCCAAAAAATTCAATCGCAATAATAAAATCAAATCCTTTAGGTACCACAAGTGTCGAAATAAAATTGGGAGATGCTGTTGAGAACCTAAAAAACAAAGATATTATTCTAACTGAAACCAGTGGTGGGATGTTTGACGATGTTTTAAAAAAAGTAGATCCTGTTTTATATGAGGTTAGAAAAGCGGTTTCATCAATTGACACACTCTTAGGTAATTTTAACACTATTCTAGACCCTCGTGCAAAAGGAAATATTGCTCAGGTACTTGCAAATTTAAATCAGGTTACGGCTTCAATGGTTTCCTCTACAGCTTCATTAAATGGTTTATTAAACGCTCAAACCGGTGCATTGGCTAAATCATTAAACAATGTGAGTTCTATTACTTCAAATTTTGCAACGAACAATGAAAAGATAAACAGTGTTATGTCAAATCTAGATAAAACAACTTCAAAATTTGCAACTTTAAATTTGAATAAAACACTCGATACGCTCGATGTTGCGATAAATAATCTCAAAAATATTGTAAGTAAGTTTGATAACAACAACGGCACCTTGGGTAAATTAATAAATGACCCTACTATGTATCAAAACCTAGCTTCAAGCGGCAACAAATTAAATCTTTTACTAGATGATATTAGGGTTAACCCAAAGCGTTATGTCAGCATTTCAGTATTTGGAAAAAAGCAAAACAACAATCCATTATTGGTGCCGCTACCTGACACATTAAATAGCCCTTACTACGTAGAAAAAGTAAAATAAAATTTTGTGATGCCATTAATAATTTATTATTCAATTTGCAGCCTATAAAACAATTGAATGACTAAACTGCTGCCCATTTTTTTTTTATTGCTTTCCTCTTTTTTTTCGCAGGTAGTATTTGCACAATCGCCTCTTGCGGACAGTTCCAATAAAATTGAAATACTCAGTGGTAACAGCACACGATTTATTACGTTAAACGACAGCACTTCACTAAGAACCCTTGCAGGTAATGCAAAAGTAAAGCAGGGCAAAACAACACTATCAGGCGATAGCATTGTCATTAATTCCCGTACACAAATTGCAGAAGTTTTTGGCAACGTACACATTAACGATGCTGATACTGTAAATACTTACGCCAACTATTTACGCTATTTGGGTAAAGAGCGAATTGCGTATTTAAAACGCAATGTAAAACTTACAGATGGCAAAGGCACGTTGCTAACTGATGATCTTACATACGACCTTGCAAACAGCATTGCTACTTATAAAGGGGGCGGTAAAGTAGTAAATGGCACAACCGTACTTACGAGCACAGATGCCATATATTACTCAGATACAAAAGATGTTTATTTTAAAAAATATGTACACCTTGCCGACCCAAAATATGATATAAAGGCAGACAGTTTACGGTACAACACAACATTTAAAATTGCTACCCTTATCTCGCCAACAGTTGTAAAAACAAAAGAAGGGAAAATTATTCGCTCTAAAAACGGAACATACAATTTACAAACCGGCGAAGCTAATTTCTTTGACAGGACAGTCATTAGCGACAGTGCATCTTCGGCAATTGCAGACAATATTTTTTTTGATGAAAAAACCGGTATTGGAATATTAGAAGGGAGGGCAAAATTTGTAGACAGTTTAAATCATGTAATTGCCATTGGCAACAGGATAGAAACAAACCAGAAAACGGCTTCATTTCTTGCAACGCAAAAGCCCGTTGTAATTATTGTAAAAGATAAAGACAGCACTTATATAGCGGCAGATACACTTTTTTCAGGACTTAGAAAGTATGACAGTGCTACCAAAAAAAATTACACAAAAGTTGATACCGTAAACAACAAACAAATTTATTCAAAAACACCGCAGGATAGTATAAGGTATGTAATAGGCTATAACCACGTTCGCATTTTTAATGACTCTGCGCAGGCTGTAAGTGATAGTATGTATTACTCTACAGAAGATTCTGTTTTTAGAATGTTCAGAAATCCGGTTTTTTGGAAAGAGAAAAATCAGGTAAAAGGTGATACGATGTATTTGTTTACGGAGAACCAAAAGCCGAAGCGGTTATATGTTTTTAATAACAGCATTATCATTAACCAACAAAACCCAGCCATGTATAACCAGGCGGGCGGGCGTACACTTAATGCCTATTTCATTAACGGCCAAATAGACTACAGTCGCATAAAAGGTTCACCGGCAGAAACAGTTTTTTATCCGCAGGATGATGACAGTGCCTTTATAGGCATGAACCGAAGCAGTGGAGATGTGGTAGATGTATATTTTGCAAAACAGGAAGTACAAAAAATAAAATTTGTAAACAATGTAGACGGAACGCTGTATCCAATTAAACAAATACCCACAGAAAAAAAATATATTAAAAATTTTAATTGGGAAGATAAAAGACGACCGAAGAATAAATTGGAATTGTTTGAATAAAAATGTTTCCCGTAAACATTAAATTAAAAAACCTCTCAAAATATTGAGAGGTTTTTTGGGTAATCGAGGGGGCTCGAACCCCCGACCCTCAGAATCACAATCTGATGCTCTAACCAACTGAGCTACGACTACCGTTTTGATTTGGGCAGCAAAAATAAAGAAAAATAGCTGCGAAGCAAAATGAATTTTAAAAAATATGACTCGGCTTAACCGTTCAAATAGCTTTACCATATACCTCAATAAAAGATGCTTAAAGAAAAAATGCTGAAGGGCTGCGCTGCTTAGACGAAAATCCTTTTTTGTTTTCTTTTAAACAAAAAAGATTGGAGGCGGGCAGCGAACAAAAGAGGCAATTTTTTTAGTGTTGAAAGCCCCTATTAATTGGTAGAATGAATGATGAAATCTGAATAGTATTTGTTCTCAAACCCATTATTTATATTTCTTGCATTTTGTGCTTAATTTGCAAAACATAAAAAAGCTACATGGCAAACTTTGATTTTAAAAAACTGATTCCTCATGCGGTGGCAGTTGGTATATTCTTATTGGTAACAGTTATTTTCTGCAAACCTGCCCTTGAAAGTGGCGTCGTACTTAAACAATCTGATATAAGCAGCTGGCAGGCAATGAGCCACCAGTCAATGGAATATAAGGCAGCAAAGGGTCATTATCCATTATGGGTTTCAACGATGTTTAGCGGAATGCCTGCATACCAAATTGCTATTGAGGGGGCGTGGTCGCCATTGGGAATAATTGATAAGGCTTTTCAATTGTGGTTACCTAAGCCAATGAACTTTTTCTTTCTGGCATGTATAAGTTTTTACTTTTTATGTATGTGTCTTCGGGTTAAACCATATGCCGCAATTATTGGTGCAATTGCTTTTGCTTTTTGTACCTACTCCCCTATCATTATCACTGCGGGGCATGATACTAAGATGCTCACGCTAGCATATTCTCCTGCATTAATTGGTGCTGCTATTTTACTTTTTAATAAAAAATATTTAGCAGGTTTTGCGCTTACCGCTTTATTTACTGCATTACAGGTAGGCTCCGGCCATCAACAGGTGAGCTATTATGTGTTTTTGATTTTGGCCATAATGACGATATTTTTTATTGCTCAGGCAATAAAAATAAAGGATACAAAAGACCTCTTAAAGAGTTTAGGATTTTTGGTAGTAGCGGGTCTGCTTGGGATAGCTGTTAATGCCATAAGCCTTTTACCAACCTACGATTATGCAAAATATAGTAAACGTGGTGGTCAGTTAAAAATGGATGAAACCAACAAAGACAACGATAAAGTTGTAGATGGAAAAACGACAGGACTCAGCAAAGAATATGCATTTCAATGGAGTTATGGCAGGGCCGAAACCATGAGCTTAATGTTCCCTGGAGTAAAGGGTTATGGATCGTATTATGCCCAAAGAGATGGAGAAAGTTATTTATTCCCGCAATTAAAAGATGATGCAAATGTGGTGAATTATATGACAGGCCTTTTTCCACAAGCGCCGGCAGACCAAATTGCACAGCAAATGAGCCAGTCGCTTTATTGGGGAGACCAACCTTTTACAAACGGCCCTGTATACCTTGGAGCGATTATTTGTTTTTTATTTTTGTTTGGGATGTTTTACTTGGATGGCAAACACAAGTGGTGGATTTTTACCGCAAGTTTGCTTGGCATTTTATTAGCACTTGGCAGCAACTTCGATGGGTTTAATACTTTTATGTTTAATAACCTGCCGTTGTATAATAAGTTTCGGGTACCCACTATTGCGCTCGTAATTCCGCAAATATTATTTCCTGTAATTGCAGTGCTTACCATAAATAAATTGATAAATAATTTTCATTCAGATGAGGCCTGGCAAAAATTTAAATTAGGTGCTATTGCAACTGCCGCAGTTTTTGTTTTGGGTATTGGATTTTATATGACAACAGATTTTGGAAATGAAAACCGCGCAAGAACTACTGCCTTTAATACATTGTGGCAAAGTAAAGGCGCAGATTTTCAAACTAAATATGGCGGGATAAATGAGCAATATAAAGGACAAAGAGACAACCAGGTGTATGAAAACTGGGTGTTACAATTGCAGCAGAATCCTGATGCGGAAAAGGTTGCAAGAGGAATTGTTACAGAATTAAAAAAAGACAGAAGCTCCTTGTTTTTAAAAGATTTAATTCGATCGTTGGCATTTGTGTTAGTGGCCGCAGGTTTTATTGCGCTGTACATAAAAAAGAAATTGACGGCGACCATTTTACTTGCAGGTGTTACCCTTGCATCTTCTATAGATTTGCTTGGGGTTGGCGCCCATTATTTAAATGCAAAAAGTTTTGACAACAAGGATAATTACGATGCGGTGGAATTTCCTATGACAAATGCTGACAGAACAATATTAGCAGATAAAGACCCAAACTATCGTGTTTTTAATGCAAGTGTTGGCAGCCCTTTTGAAGAAGCTAAAACCTCGTACTATCACAAATCGATTGGTGGCTACCATGCCGCAAAATTGGGAATTTACGATGATTTAAGTACTTACCAAATGAGCGGTAGACCTAACCCCGGTGTGCTGAACATGCTGAATGCAAAATGGATTATTACCGGTGAGGGAGACAAGCTACAGGCCATACAAAACCCCGAGGCTTTGGGCAATGCATGGTTTATTAAAGCTGTAAATTTTGTAAAAGGCCCGATTGCAGAAATGAAAGGATTAACAGGATTAAACACAAAAGACAGCGCCATAGTAGATGAATCATTTAAACCAATGGTAACTGCATTTAGCCCTGCAGACAGTTCATCAACTATAAGAATGAGTGCCTACGACAATGATGCAATTTCTTATGAAAGCAATTCATCATCTAACAACGTTGCGGTATTCAGCGAAATTTATTATAAAGATTGGAAAGCTTATCTTGATGGAAAAGAAGTTCCATTTTTTAAAGCCAACTATGTGTTGCGTGCTATGGTAATACCTGCGGGCAAGCATTCAGTAGAGTTTAAGTTTGAACCTTCAATATTTTTTATGAGTAAAAAAATAAGTGCATTTGCAAGTTGGTTGCTGTTTATTTTATTACTGGCTACAATATTTATTGAATGGAAGAAAACAAACAAAGACTCCATAAAAACTCAAAATATATAACATTATACCAACCCCAAAAATAGCAATACTGGCACCCTACAATGTGTACCCTGCCCGTACCGGTGGTAAAAAATTTATTGCAAGTTTTTATGAATATCTGGCACAGCTATATTCTGTTAGTTTTATTTCAGTAGCTGATAATAAACTACCTCAATCATTGTCTCATTCTTTTTATGGGATATTAGGAACCTCTAAATTTAGATACGGCAATCCCTTGCTATTTTTTACAGTACAAAAAATAATAAAGCAAAATAAAATAACAGATTTAATTATAGTACATCCTTACTATGGTTGGCTGGCATGGTTGCTGAACAAGAGTACGGGTGTGAAGTTGTCATTACTATCTCATAATATAGAAGCGGTACGTTTTAAGAGTATGAAAAAATGGTGGTGGAAATTACTTTGGGTCTATGAAAAAAATATCCACAAAATAATTGATCATAATTTTTTTGTAACAGAGGAAGACCTTCATTTTGCTGTAAAGAATTATTATCTAGATGCTGCGAAATGTGATGTAATTACTTACGGCATCGAATGGCAACAAAGTCCATCACCGCAAGATAAAAAGGACGCCGCTGCTTCAATTAGAAAGCAATACAATATAGATTACCAAGAAAAAATATTGCTGTTTAATGGTACGCTTGATTATAAACCAAACATAGAAGCGATTGTTTATATTCTTAAAGAAATCAATCCACTACTTTTAAAAAATAAAAATTATCGTTATAAAATTATTATCTGTGGCAAAGGTTTACCTGCCGTTTACAATGAGTTAATGGAGTATAAAAGTAGAAATATTATTTATGCAGGTTTCGTGGATGATATAAACATGTTTTTTAAAGGAGCCGATGTGTTTTTAAACCCTGTTATAACCGGAGGCGGTATAAAAACAAAATTGGTGGAAGCGCTAGGAAATAATCTGGCAAGTATTAGTTGCGCAAGTGGCGCATATGGTATTCCACTAGATTTTGTAGGTAACAAATTAACGGTAGTAAATGATTTTGATTGGGTTTCTTTTGCAAATGCTGTTTTTGCTGCAGACGAGCAGGCTAACATTCCAGCATCTTTTTTTAATCACTTTTATTGGGGTAATATTGCAGCAAAAGTAGGAGGCATTATTTCGGGTAATCAACAGATCAACGTATGAAAATTTTAATTACAGGCATAGCAGGTTTTGCAGCAAAACATTTTCTACATTTTCTAAATCAACAAGAACCCGGAAGTGAAGTAATGGGTATCTACAACGAGACATTTCCTGAATTTAAAGATGAAAATTTTCAAGATTTACAAATCTCTCTCTCAAAATTAAATTTATTAAATAAAAGTGAAATTGCGAATGTTATAGCAGCATTTAATCCTTCGTATATATTGCATTTAGCCGGTAGAAGCAGCGTTGCTAACAGCTGGAAAGCACCTGCAGAATCTGTAATGGATAATACAAGCTTTTTTTTAAACATTGTAGAAACGGTAAGAATACTTAAACTTAACTGTAGAATTTTATCTGTTGGTTCCACTGAAGAATATGGCAATGCTAATGCAGGACTGCCATTAAAAGAAACAGATTGTCCTGAGCCTGCAAGTCCTTACGGGGTGGCAAGAGTATTACAACAAAAACTAGTAAAAATATACGCGGAGAGTTATGGTGTTGATATTGTACACACAAGATCATTCAATCATATCGGTCCATACCAAAAACCAGATTACGTAATTTCATCCTTTGCAAAACAAATTGTGCAACAGGCAAAAAAAGGAGTGGCAAAAATTGAACTGGTAACCGGAGATGTGAATGTAATAAGAGATTTTAGCGACGTGAGAGATGTAGTAAGAGCTTATTATTTGTTGCTCTATAAGGGCGAGAAAGGTCAAACTTACAATGTATGTTCGGGCAAAGGTTACCTAATTAAAGATATGATCGATCTCCTATCTAACATAGTGGGTAAGGCGGTTTTTCACACAACAGATGAAAAAAACTTTCGCCCATCAGAAAATAAAGTGATCATGGGGTCTTACGAAAAATTAAATGATGCAACGGGGTGGAAACCAGAATATAGTATTGAAGAAAGTTTGGCGGCTATTATTAATTATTGGGAGGAATGTTTATGATTCTAAACACTTCTGTATAGATTCAAACAGTAATTCTGATGTACGACCCCAAGTAAATAGTTTTTTTTGTAACGTTCCTTTGTCAATCAATTTATCCCTTAACATTATATCTCCCCAAAGTGCAGTCATCTTTTCTGCAATATCATTTATGTTTAAAGGATCAACCAATAATGCCGCATCTCCAGCAACCTCGGGCATGGATGTAGTATTGCTGCAAATCACCGGAATCTCACTTTGAAAAGCCTCAACAATAGGCAAACCAAAACCTTCAAATGTTGGTACAAAGGTCAATGCAAAAGCACTACCTAAAAGTTGTACAAGCTCAGCATCGCTAACTCTGCCTGTAAATACAACATCATCTTTTGAAGCCATAGTTGAAATAACAGACTGTACAGTCTCATCCCCCCAAAAAATATTTCCTGCTAGTACTAATTTTAAAGATGAGCCAGTATTTTTTTTAAAAACTTCAAATGCCTGTAAGAGGCGTACAATATTTTTGCGAGGATGCATTGACCCTATGAACAAAAAATATTCCGCACCACCGACGTATTTAATGCGTGTTGTTTTTTTTAAATCCTCATTTAAGGGATAAAAATTTTCTTTTACTCCACAAGAGACGTTGTCAATTTTAGTTAAATCTATTTTGTAAGTTTCGCTGATATCTGTTTTACTATATTCAGAAATCGTGGCAATTCTACAGGCCTTTCTTGCAAATTTTGGATAAAAAGTTCTAAAGTAAAGTCGGTTTCTAAGTGGTAAATCTTTTGGCTGGTGCTCAAAATTTAAGTCATAAATTAGGGGAAGTTGCTTGCATTTTGCAGCCATGCAAAGAAACCCTTCCATAGATAAAAAGAGATCAGGCTTGTACTTTTTTAGAAAATAGCCGACAATTAATTCCATATAAAACAAGTAAAGTAACGGATGCCTGTAAGGAGGAAAAATATGGTATTTTTTTGCATTGGGAAAATTAAAATAGTCTTCTGTAAAGTTTTTATCGCAAAGTATTTGAAAATTAATTTCAGGATGCGTTGCTATCAGAATTTTAAGTGTTTCAATTGTAAAGTTACCTATGCCGTCAATCTTTTTGTTCCTTAAAATCCAACAGTTTACTGCTATTTTCATAATTTAAATTAAACAGCATCATTTGTGCTGAAATGAAATTACCACTGCAAGAATTATTTTCTTTATTTGCAATACATTTGCGAAAATAATTAAATAAAAATTATTAAATGAAGACAGCGTTAATAACAGGTATTACAGGCCAAGATGGGGCATATTTAGCAGAATTGCTTTTGGA
Source organism: Chitinophagales bacterium (assembly GCA_038225275.1). GTDB lineage: Bacteria > Bacteroidota > Bacteroidia > Chitinophagales > Chitinophagaceae > Ferruginibacter. The sequence goes on from JBBREY010000001.1 coordinate 75,746, forward strand.
AAAAGGTTATTTAGTACATGGTATTAAACGGCGAAGTTCATTAATGAACACAGATAGAATTGACGGTTTAATTTTTGATAAAACTCTATCAGAAAGGTTTCATTTACATTATGGTGATTTAACAGATAGTAGTAGTTTGGTTAGAATAATACAACAAACACAGCCAGATGAGATATACAACCTTGGTGCCCAAAGCCATGTACAGGTGAGTTTTGAAACACCTGAATACACGGCTAATTCGGATGGAATTGGAGTTTTAAGAATTTTAGAAGCGATAAGAATTTTAGGTCTTACTAAAAAAACAAAATTTTACCAGGCCTCAACTTCTGAATTATACGGATTAGTACAAGAGATACCACAAAAGGAGAGCACACCTTTTTACCCTCGATCTCCTTATGGTGTTGCAAAATTATATGGCTATTGGATAACAGTTAATTATAGAGAGTCGTACGATATGTTTGCAGTAAATGGAATTCTTTTTAACCACGAGAGCCCGCTCAGAGGTGAAAGTTTTGTTACAAGAAAAATTACTATTGGCGTTGCAAGACTAGCTTTAGGTTTGGATAAAGACCCATTAATGCTTGGGAATTTAGATGCTAAAAGAGATTGGGGCCATGCAAAAGATTATGTTGAAGGAATGTGGAGAATGTTGCAGCAGGAATTGCCAGAAGACTATGTACTAGCAACCGGGATTACTACAACAATTCGTGATTTTATAAAAATGGCATTTGGTAATATTGGAATCGAACTTGATTTTAAAGGCGATGGTATCGACGAAAAAGTTTTTGTAAAATCATGCAGCAATTCGTTGTATAATTTGCCGATAGGTTTGCAGGTTATTGGCATACACCCAAGGTATTTTAGACCTGCAGAAGTTGAACTTTTAATAGGTGATGCAACCAAGGCAAACACAAAACTTGGTTGGAAACCAGTTTACGATTTACCAATGCTTGTGAACGAAATGATGGACGAAGAATTGAAATACCAAGCTAAAAAAGGATAAAAAAATGATTGCTTTAAAAGGCAATTATTTTTTTTTATTTAAGATTTTCTTTTTGAAAAGGTTTGAAACCAGTTTAAATGGAGCGGTAAGGATCCCTTCTGCAAAAGCAAATAGAAATGTGGGGTTCAGACCATACACAGATTTAGTGACCTTAAAATGTTTTGATAGTGCCTTAAACTCGCCATAGACCAGCAAATTGTAAACGATAATTTTTGTCGTTTCAAATTGTAATGGTTGTAGTTGGTTATATTTTTGGGCAGCACTAAAATCATTCTCTATAATTGTGTTTAAACAATCATAAATAGCTACTTCATTAAAACGGCTCATTTCAATTAATCCATTGTGCGCAATATTATACCTCTTAAAATCTACTGAAGGTGTATTTACAAAAATAGTACTGGCATTAAGAAGTTGCAGCATTGGCAAAAATTTTGCAGCAGTACTTGTTGTTAGCCAGGTAATCCCACTACTGCAACCAATAAGTAAAGTGCAATAATGAGTTAGCTCTGCATTTTCTCTTACAGTGAGTGTACTTGCATCTATAATTTGATCCGTCCCCTCAAATTTATTTGCAGAGGAAAGAATGACGCAGGTAAATGAATGAGTTGCAATTTTTTTTGCAACACCCATCACCATATCAAAACTTAGTTCCGATTGACCACTTTGAGGTGCGTACTCCCAAAGAAAAACGTGTTGAAATTTTTGAAGAGAATGCTTGTTTGCAAAGTCCCTAACATTGTCTTTTTCTTGCTCGGTTAATTCTACTACAGGTTGTACAGACACATTGATTTTGCTACCATAAGCTCTTAAAATCATTCCTCTAATTGTACCATCATATAAAGCCAGGTTGGTATCCATGTTGGTGGTAACAAAGACCTCATCCCATACGCCTAAAGCTTTCTCTGCAAAAACTTTGCGTTTGTATCTCCTAAACGCTGCTACGTCGTTTTTGGCAACTTCATTGGTGACTAAAATTTCATCTACATAAGGATTATTGAAAATAATATTTTTACAAAAGCCTGCAATGGCCCAAGTAAGTTTACAATTAGGAAAATCGCTTTTTATTTGGCGAGCAACAGCAGTTGCATATAAGCAATCCCCGTTTGAAAAAAGTTGTACAAGTAATATATTTTTTAATTTATTCATGCTTAAACATCATTTATGTATCTATGCTTTTAATCTTATTTGTATTTGTGGCCAGGTAAAAACAATTTTATCTGCATTAGTTTATATTAATGTTTCAAAAAACATATCATGAAACAACATGATGAAGTAAAATCAAAAATGAAAACAACTGCCAGCAATCAACTTTATTCACCGAGTAAACTACATATTATTAATCATAAGCTCACCAAGGTTTTTAAAGTCAACATCAGGACTATAGCCAATAGATTTTATAACACTATTATCAGAGACTAATATTTTGTATTGACTGACGAATGTTGGATTTTTAAAAACATAATCTTTGTAATCGAGTTCCAACAACGAAAAACATTGCTCGACCCATTGCTGTATTGAAAACCCTTCACCACTGCTAATGTTTGCTTCATATATTTTATCCTGACTGACAAATTGCCAAATACCTTTTACAATATCTCCTGCAAAAGACCATTCTTTGATAACCGACATATCACCAATCTCTAATTTTTCTTTGCTTCCGTTCGCTATTCTTTTTGCCGCTTCACTAATTTTCTTTGTTACATGCCGCTCACTTCTCAAAGGACTATCATGGTTAAAAAAATAACCTACATACACTTTCAATCCTAATGTTCTAAAATATCGGGCAGCATACACGCTTTGAATTCTACTAACCGAATAAGCATCATTTGCTGCAAAGGGATCAGTTTCTTTAATAGGAACTCCATTATTTAAAAATTGCAACCCACTGCCTGAAATAAAAACTTTTGATTGTGGTGAAAATTGTTTGACGGCTTCGAGGATATTGAGTGTTCCGGTTGCAATTATTTTGTGATTTTCAAACAATGCACTATGATTAGTTGTGGAATTTGCGGCCAAATGAAAAATATAATCAGGCTGTTCCCTTTTAATCAAACTCGAAATTTCCAGAAAACGATCAATTTCAATTTTTATGAAGTCGCCATTTCTACTTACACCAATAACCTCGACACCTTTTTGTCTTAATAGATTGCAAAGGTAGTAGCCGTCCTGACCATTAGCACCAATAATAATTACTTTCATTGCTTATTAAATTTTTCTTTCAGTTTTAAAAAAGGCTTTTCCATGTATTTGTAGCTCAACATAGAAAACAACAGTGTTGCAGCTAAAGCTGACAGCCATAGAGAAAAATAAATAACATAATTATGTGCTGGGTTCATTCTACTCGGAATGAATATCATAATAACAGAAATAAAAATCATGTGGTAGGCATACATCCCGTAGGTATATTTACCTAATGCTGACAAAATTTTGAATTTACTCATTTTGTAAAAAGAATTTTTTGCATAATTCTGTTCAAGAATAAAAAATGCAAAGAACAATGAATCTACAAAATACAAGAGAACATTACTCTGCTCAACAGAAAATACTTTGTCACGAAATATATGCAGTCCAAAAAATATTGCGTACACAAACAGAATAAACAACCTGTTTAAACTAAGAAATAGCGTCGAAAAATTTTTAAACAAAACCAAATAAGCAATTACACAGCCAAGGAATAAACTCCCACTAACACTAATGGTGTGAAATTCAACATAGTTGATATTTTGAGTATGATAAACGCCGAAAACAATGGCCGCAAGAATTAGGACAGGAAAAAAATAAAAAATTTTCTTTGAAAAAAAATACATCAGCAAGGGTAGAATTAAGTAAAATTGTTCTTCCACTGCTACACTCCACAATACAGTAATTGGTAATGAACTTATGCCTGCTATAGCTAAATTAAAGTTGGTGAGGAATGTTGTAATTAAGAAAAAATCAGCGTCATGCAGGCTAAAGAAAGACCGGTGAACTGCGGAAAGCATTACAGCAAAAAAAATCACTAAAAAATAAACAGGCCATATCCTCAAAATACGACGCATGTAAAACGAAAGTATATTTATTCTTTTAAATTTTTCATTTTCGCTTAGTAACAAATAACTAATTAAGAAGCCACTTAAAACAAAGAAAAAATGGACACCAATGCCGGGTTTACCTAAAATTTTATTTAAACATTTTATAAAGAAGGTTCGTTCACCAAAGTCGAATAAAATAAAACAATGTCCTAAAAAAACTACCAAAAAAGATATGGTACGAAACCCATCGAGATTTGGAAAATAAATCTTTTCAGTTTTTTGTAAAATCATTGTTGCGCTAGCTACTTTAGAAAACTACATTCTTGATAATGTGCCCTCGATTATATTTATTGTTGTTTAAAAATTTCATTTAGTATAAATTCATAATCCACTTTTAAGTTATTAGATGTCCATTTTTCTGATACTCCTTCTAGTGAATTAAAACCTTTTTCTTCAATGTCTTTTAAAGAAAAATAATCGAGACAAATACCTGGATTAGCTTTTAGTAAATGTCTGAACATTGGACAATCAGAAACTGCAATTGGCTTTTTAACTGCAAGTGCTAGGTCTGCTGCGCTAGATATGCCTCTTCCTTTTTTATCTTGATAATTAAATACGTTTAAATCGTTTTTAGATAAATATTCCAGAAGTTCTTGGCTGTTTAAAAAATCGTGGGTAATATTTAATTTTATTCCAGGCTTTGTGACTAAAGCTGCACAGTTTACAGCAATTCTGCGGGCATTCTCTCCTACTTTATCTCCAAATTCCGCAAAAGGCATATTTATTCTTATCAGGGCATGATCGTATTCTTCTTGCACCCTCAATACCAAATTTTCGAAGCCTTTATTTGGAGTAGCGAAGCCAAAGCTGCCTATAACGGGTATCAAATTAATTATAGAAGTGGTTTCATTTTGAAAATAAGGGATTAATCTACCGGTTTTAAAAAGAAAATTTTTAGTTAAAGTAATTGTGGGGTCGCTGCAAATATAAAAATCAAAAAAAGAATTTAAAATCTTGGTATTGCTTTTTGTAATGAGTATTTTTTTTCTGACTTTCGCACCATCTGCTATCACCTGAGTTATTTCATGTATTATTCCAATTTGAACCACATTAATATGTGCAATATTACTTTGGTAAACACCTTTAAACAACTTCTTAAACAGCCAAGGCATTACCGATGGATGAAAATTATATATTATAGCATCTGGGGTTAGTTGTTCAACCGCCTTTTCAAGTTCACGCAAACATTCGCATTCCAGCTTTATAAAATGATAACGCTTCGATTTAGAAATAGCCTCAAAAACATCTTTACCAAATTGATAGACTCCACACTGTTTTTTTGTATGGGTGACAAATAAAATGGTTTTTTCGGGCATATTTATTTTGAGTAAAATATTTGCTAAGCTCTCTCCTACCTTTTTAAAATTTCTATTTTCGGTACAGGAAAAATAAATCCGGTTCCCTTATCTAACGCATCTTTCTCTCTTACAACAAATTCATCTTTAAAATGCCAAGGTAGTACGAGATAATAATCAGGATTCATTGCCCTGCTTTCCGCTTCGCTGATGATGGGAATATTGGTACCTAACGTAAATGCACCATATTTATCTTCATTTCTTTCTGCCGCATAATCTACCAACGTATGATCGATGTTGCACCATTGCAAGATGGTATTTCCTTTTGTAGAGGCCCCGTAAATGTGAACTTTTTTCCCTTCACTTTTAAGCTTTACCAGCAATGCATGTAATTCATCTTTCAACACTTCAATCCTTTGTTGAAAAGCAACGTACGGTTTATCAGTATCAAGTTCAAGATCAAACTCTTTGTGACGGGTTTCATTTATTAGTAAATAATTTTCTTGGCTATCATGCTTGCTGTTTTCTTTGTGTGTTGCGTAGCACCTAATGCTTCCACCATTAATATCATTAAATGAAATCTTAGAAATTTTCATTTCGCCCAAAGCAAGTATTTTTTCCAGTACGGCAAGGCTGTAAAATTCTAGATGTTCATGGCAAATAGTATCATAACTATCGAGTTCCAACATGCGTGGCATATAACTCATTTCAAAAACCCACACACCTGTTGATGATAAAAATCTTTTAATTCCTTTTACAAACTCTACCGGACTTTCCAGGTCGTAAAACATAGCAATAGACGTTATCACATCAAGTTTTTTACCTTCCAATATTTTAAACAACTCTTCCGATGGAAAAATATCTTGTACGACTGTTGCCTCTTTTACTTCCTGTGCAACATCACTTGGGTCACACCCGTATTTTATAAAATGAGGTGGATAATATCCTAAAAGTGTTCCATCATTACAACCAATATCCATAACCAATGGATGTTTAGCATCACCCACAGTATCTATAACACTATCTACAATATTTTTTAAATGGTTACGCATTGTATCATTTGTTCCACTCCTGTACCAATAAGCAGCATACAAAATTTCAGATGGAACAGAATGTTCCATTTGCAATAATCCACATGCGTTTTCATCCTCTTCCGGATTGCATCTAACAAGTGAGCAATCAATTTTTCGCAGACTCGGCATTTCTTTACCGGGTTTAATAAAACTCCCTTGTAAATATTGTGGACCTAAGTCAATTACCTTTTTTAGAGATGGAGAGCCGCAAACCCGGCAGGTATTTCTTTTGCGAATATGCATTGTAGTTAGTTGATTTTAGATTTAATTAATTGCACAAATTGTTCATTCAATCGATCAATGCACTTATTTCTCTGTAAATTTAAAAGTGCCAGTTGTTTTACAACGGTGTCTTTCTGATTAATTGGCACATTTTCAAATTCATACACCTTTTCCTGCTCATGCCACAATTTACAATTTACATCTGCTAGTTGATAAAACACTTCACCAAAATTACCTATTGTATCCTCCACGATATTCCCTTCCTTTTTAAATACTTTGTTAGCTGCAAAAGTCATTCTTTCAAAAGGAATATTGCCGGCGACGGCATTTGAAACATATTCATCTATCTCAATTTGTAACTGGGAAATTTGTGACGTTAAGCTTATCAATCGGCTTTCATCATCTGTATGATATATTTTAAGTTGAGCTATTGTAAGCTTATCGCAAAGCATACCAAGTGTTTCTGCCATATATTTTATCGTTACTTTTAGGGCTGCAAAAATAACGAACCAAAACGATACTTTTACGAAGATGGGTATAATTCAGAAACAGGCATTAAAATCTTCCTTTTTTTTACTTATCGGATTTGCAATTGGCGGCATTAATATTCTTTTCCTTTTTCCAAAACTCACGTCACTAGATGTAAACGGTCTTACAAGAGCTTTTCTTGATGTTGGAGTTGTTCTCTCAATGCTTGCCACTTTAGGAACCATCCCTGTTATATATAAATTTGCACCTTTCTACAAATCACATCTAAAAAAAGATGAGAACGACCTTCCATTTGTAACTGGCATTATTTGTCTGATCGGCTTCCTAATAATTTGTATTTCGGGGTTTGTTTTTAAAGATTTTATTATTCGCAAGCTTGGTAAAGCCCCACTATTTGCACAAAACTTCGATCTTGTATATCCACTCACATTTTTTATGCTCATTTTAGCATGGCTTGAGGCGTTTGCATGGACATTAAAAAAAACGGTTGAAAGTAATTTTTTACGGGAAACACTAGTTAGAATCCTAACGACAGTTTTAATACTTTTTGGCTGGTTTAAAATGATAACAGCGCAACAGTTTATTAATTTATTCTGTCTACTCTATATTATACCGGTTATAATTTTATACTTGATATTAAAAAAAACTGGAGAATTTAATTTAAATTTCAAGATAAGTAAGGTAACCAGTCGTTTTAAAAATAAAATGTTCATTTATGGACTCTTTGTTTTTGGCGCCACGTTCTTAAATGTTGCCTCCCGCACTGTTGATTCATTTGTGGTTCTTGGATTAAAAGGATTGGAAGCAACAGCAGTTTTTTTACTCGGCTCTTATTTAGCATCTCTTATGGATCTACCAATGCGAAGTATAAATGCGATAGCAACCCCGGTATTGGCAGAATCATGGCAACAAAAAGATTATGCAAATATTGCTACAGTCTATAAAAAAAGCACCATAACACTGTTAGTTGCAGCTCTTTTTATTTTCTGCCTGGTCATGTTAAATGTAAATAACTTATCGTTTTTTTTAGGCAATAGCTACGCAGCCGTGCCTTCAATTGTTTTAATAATGGGCATTGCTAAAATTGTTGATTTGGGAACCGGAGTTAACGGGCAAATCATTGCTACCTCCAGCGATTGGAAATTTAATTTTTACACAAACGTTTTGCTAACGGTTATTGCCTTCCCACTAAATTTTATTTTAATAACAAAATTAGGAATTGTAGGAGGAGCTTACGCAACGCTTATCTCTACATTTATTTACAACTTAATCAGGTATTTTTTTATTTTAAAAAAATATAAATGGCAACCCTACAGTTTTGCGCATGTAAAAATTCTACTGGTAAGTATGATAATTTTTTGTTTGGTTTATGCAATACCGTTTGTAATAAATATTTACACAGATACGATTTTTCGTACATTTCTATTTTGTGCGCTTTACGTACCGGCAATTTTGAGAATGAACGTGAGCGATGAACTCAATATTACAGCAAATAGAATGATGAGAAAAATGAGTATAAAAAAATAAGTCCATCATAAATTTCCCAACCTACTTAAATACTCCTCCAACCCTTTCCTCTTTTCATCATCTAAATTAAAACTGATATTCTCGGTATAATATTTTTTTAGATCATAGTTTGGATGAGGGTTTGCACCAATTATTTCTGGTAAATGTTTAAAACCTTCAGAAGTTGCGGCATTAAAATTTGTAATAAAAGCTTCAGATAATTTTTTGTTGGCTATCCAAGCTGCAAACACAAACGGAAGCCCAGTCATTTCCTTCCATGCACTACCGAGGTCATAAATATATTTTCTCTTTTTACGTTGAATGAATGCACGGTCACCTATTACCAACCCTGCGGTTGCACCGCTTATTTTATTTTCATAACCTTCCGCAGAACTCAAAAATTCTACATTTATTTTCCAGAAATCTTTTATTAATATTTTAAGTAGCCCTACCGAACTACGGCTTTGATAATCTAGTAATATGCTTTTAATTTCATTTATAGGCACATCGCTAAACAAACAAACGCTTGCCACTTCCCCATTAGTACCAATGCAATAATCGGTTATAATATGGTGCTCTTTTAAAGCTGGAATAGTTGCAACAGGCACAAGTGAAATATCGACTTCATCATTTATCAGCATATCTGCAATGCTTGCAGGAAAATCAGTTACCAATTCAATGTCTTCCATCATCATGCCTTCTTCAAAACCATATATAAGCGGTTTTGTATTTAAATAACTAACCGCTGCAACCCTTATTTTTCTTTCCAACTCGTTTCGTTTAAATTTGTGCAAAATTACTTCAAACTAACTTCAAATATGCAACTTTCATCACTTACTGCTATTTCTCCGGTAGACGGGCGCTATAACAGATCCACCTCGCAGCTTGCTCAATATTTTTCTGAATACGCTTTGATAAAATACAGATTGAAAGTTGAAGTGGAATATTTCATTACATTGGCAGAACACAAATTTTTTAAGATAGAAGCGAACAATAAAAAAGCACTTCGCTTAATTATTGAAAAATTTGGTGAAGAAGATGCAATGGAGATAAAAAAAACAGAAAGTATTACAAACCATGATGTGAAAGCGGTCGAATATTTTTTAAAAGAAAAACTTGATCTTCTTGGTTTAGCTGAATTAAAGGAATGGATACACTTTGGTCTAACATCGCAGGATATAAACAATACAGCTGTTCCAATGCTTTGGAAAGATGCAGTGGAGTTTGAATATTTACCTGCAATAGTTAATCTGCAGAAAAATTTAAAAAAACTTGCAATTGACTGGAAAAATATTCCCATGCTTGCACGCACTCACGGTCAGGCGGCATCTCCGGTTTTACTAGGTAAAGAAATGATGGTGTTTGTAGAGCGGTTAGAAAATCAAGTTCAATTGTTTTCTCAGATACCTTTTTCGGGTAAGTTTGGAGGCGCTACAGGTAATTTTAATGCGCATGCTGTTGCATATCCAAAACACAATTGGGTAAAATTTGCCAATTTTTTTTTAGAAAATAAACTCGGTTTACAACGGCAACAATACACTACGCAAATAGAACATTACGATACTTTGGCAGCGCATTTTGATGCTATTAAACGTATCAATAATATTTTTATAGATCTATGCCGAGATATGTGGAGTTATATAAGTGTTGATTATTTTAAACAACAGACAAAAAAAGGAGAAGTTGGCAGCAGTGCAATGCCACACAAAGTAAATCCTATCGACTTTGAAAATGCAGAAGGTAATTTTGGAATCGCAAATGCAATACTAGAGCATCTTTCAGCAAAATTACCTATTAGTCGTTTGCAGCGAGATTTAACCGACAGTACAGTGT
>JBBREY010000002.1:0-60509 GCA_038225275.1 Chitinophagales bacterium
CGCCATGGCACAAAATGTAATGTTGATTGTGAACCCTGCAACTGTTTTAATGATTGATTAATTTCATCTACATGTTGGTGTTGCAAAGTTTTATAAGCTTGTATGTTATTACTTCGCCAGGAGAAATGCGATGTTGCCTGCATTGATTGTCCTGCGCCTGTACTGCCTGTGATACCTGTAGTATGAATTGTTTTTAGAAGATTTTCTTTTGCCAAAGGCAATAACCCCAATTGTATACTAGTTGCGAAACAACCTGGATTAGCAATACTATCAGCTGCTTTTATTGCATCTCTATTTAACTCAGGCAAACCGTAAATAAATTTTCTGTTACCAAAAGTATTTTGTTGTTCTAATCTAAAGTCGTGTGAAAGATCTATAATTTTTGTTTCTGCAGAAATTATATTTTCTTCTAAGAACTTTCTTGCCTCAGTATACCCTACACACAAAAAAATTACATCTACATCTACTTCAATTTTATCAGTGAATAACAAATTAGTATCGCCAATTAAATCATTGTGTACTTCGTGCAAAGGTTTACCTGCATTGCTTTTGCTGTGTACGAAAGCAATTTCTGCTTGAGGGTGATAAATTAATAACCGAAGCAATTCACCAGCTGTATAACCTGCACCTCCTATAACACCTATGTTAATTTTGTTTGTCATTATTTATCGTTGTGCGTTAAATGATAAATACTGTTTTGGTTGCCGAATATTTTTGCAAAGCCTTTTACATCATCGCCTGACCAACTGTTATTCATTTCACCATAACTACCAAACTTGTTGTTCATTAAATCATTTTCGCTTTCTATTCCTGTAACTAAAAAACGATAAGGAAGCAAGGTTACAAATACTTTTCCAGTTACATTTTTTTGAGTATCAGTTAAAAAGCTTTCAATATTTCGCATAGTTGGGTCCAGCAATTGTCCCTCATGTAGCCAGTTACCATACCATGTGCTTAGTTGGTCTTTCCAGTACAACTGGTTTTTTGTGAGCGTATGTTTTTCTAACAAATGATGTGCTTTTATTATAATAATAGGTGCTGCAGCTTCAAATCCCACACGACCTTTAATTCCTATAATTGTATCGCCAACATGGATATCTCTGCCAATGCCGTAAGATTGCGTAAGTGCTTGTAGTGCTTGGATAGCCTCTACTTTGTTTTCAAATAATTTATCATCAATACCAACCAATTCACCGTTCTTAAAGTGCAAGATAATTTGTTTTTCTTCGGTTGATGTTACCTGTGTGGGCCATGCAGTTTCTGGTAAATAATCTTTGCTGTTTAGCGTTTCTTTCCCACCAATTGATGTGCCCCACAATCCTTTGTTGATACTGTATGCAGCTTTCTCAAAGTTCATATCTACACCATGTTCTTGTAAAAAATTAATTTCTGCCTCTCTGCTTAATTTTAAGTCTCTGATGGGAGTAATGATTTCCACTTCAGGTATCAACGTTTGAAAAACCATATCAAATCGGACCTGGTCGTTTCCTGCACCTGTACTACCATGCACCACTGCAACTGCACCCAATTTTTTTGTATATTCTGCCACGGTGATTGCCTGTATCATTCTTTCTGCGCTAACGCTTAATGGGTAAGTAGCATTCTTAAGTACGTTCCCAAAAATCAAATATTTGATGCAACTGTCATAATATTTTTGGGTTACGTCTATACAAGTGTAAGATGCCACGCCTAATTTTTCTGCGTGCTTTTTTATAGCTACAATTTCATTTTCATCAAAACCACCTGTATTTACAGTGATGGCATGCACTTCATAATTCTTTACTTTTTTTAGATATATAGCGCAATAGGTTGTGTCTAAACCACCACTAAATGCTAAAACAATTTTTTTGCTCATCGTATTTTAATTAAAAAATGAAAAGAATTTAAAAGCATCTCTTTTTAAAAATGGACGTAATAATTTCGATTGTTTTATCCGCATAAAGCGACCATATAATTTAGAATACTGTTTAAAATCTTCTTTGGTTTCTTCGGGCTCGTAGTGATCTTGCGGGTCGTATAACATACCTGTGCACATACAATTCTTCCGATCTTTGCTCATAAGAATTTCATAGTTTACACAACTTTTGCAACCTGCCCAAAATGCATCATCCTGTGTAAGTTCACTGTATGTTACCGGCTCATAACCAAGATCAGAATTTATTTTCATTACCGCTAATCCAGTGGTTAGTCCAAACAATTTTGCATCTGGATATGTGGTTCTGCTTAACTCAAATATTTTTTTCTTTATTGCTTTTGCCAAGCCACCTTTCCTAAATTGTGGCGCAACTATCAAGCCCGAGTTTGCCACATATTCTCCGTGGCTCCATGTCTCTATATAGCAGAAGCCCGCCCATATGCCATCTTTATTAAAAGCAATCGCTGCTTTACCTTCTTTTATTTTTTCGGAGATGTATTCAGGTGTTCTTTTTGCAATGCCAGTTCCTCTTGCCTTGGCGGAAGATTCCATTTCAGCGGCAATAATTATAGCAAAATTTTGATGTTCACTTGTTGCAATACATATATCAAACTGATCGTGCATTATAAATATCTCTAAAATTTTAAAAAATTGGACACCATGTAGAGTGCCGATTCGTGCGTTCAATAAACTGTGAGAGTTTATTAAATAATCATCGTATCAACGTCGCACAAAATATGGAGTAGAAGAAGTAGGAATAAAACTAAAAGGAATATTTACAAAGCTAATGTGCTTTACAAAACATATTTTGGAAGGTAAGTATGTAGTTATATTTTCGATGTTCTCTTATTTGTTCTTTTAAAAAACGAAAAATACTATAAAAAATAGACTTGATTAGTAAAAATTAAAATTTTATAAAAAGATTAATAAAAACGAAATTAAAAATGCCGGTTTTTAACCGGCCTTTAATTACGCTTCTTTTGGAAAATCTGCACCGATGGTGGTTTCTTCCCAATTATCAAAATCGGTTTTTAATTCTTCAAGCTTGGCTCTTGCACCTGTAAGTGCGGCTACGCCCAGCAGTAACCTTAATGGGGGATTCTCAGAATCAACAGCTTTCACTATTGCTTTTGCAGCCCTAACAGGATCGCCGGGTTGGTTCCCACTATAACCTCTTATGTTTGATTTGTTTTGACCTGCAGTAGCTGCATAATCTTCAATTTTTATTGGACTGTCTTCTGCAGAACGACCTGCCCAGTCTGTACGGAAACCACTTGGGCAAACGATAGTAACTTTTATACCAAGATGCGCTGTTTCTTTTGCCAACGCTTCTGATAAACCATCAACAGCATATTTAGTAGCATTATAAAAACCCACAGCCGGGAAAGAACGTAAACCACCAATTGATGCGATGTTTACAATATGACCACTTTTTTGCTTGCGCATAATTGGTAAAACTTCTTGAGTCATTCTTGCCAGGCCAAACACGTTTATTTCAAACATTTTTCTTACTGCTTCATCTTCGCTTTCTTCAATGGCACCAAAATAACCAATACCTGCATTGTTTACAAGCACGTCTATTCTACCAAACCTTGCCAATGTTTCAGCTACAGCAGATTTTATTTGATCCTCTTTTGTAACATCCAATTTTAATGCAATGGCATTTTCAATGTTGCTGCCTACTATATCTTCAACATCTTCAGGCTTTCTTGCAGTTACTGCTGCTTTGTTGCCACTTTCCAAGACAAATTTTGCCAGTTCTCTACCAAAGCCGGTAGAGCAACCTGTTATTAACCAAACTTTATTCATGATTTTTTTTGTTTAAAGTTAAGCAAGTTTTAAACCATTTTTTTAGGTGAAAATATGTCAGCAGTATTTTTTAGATTGCCATTTATAATTTTAATTAGGTATGAAAAGAAAAAATTATTTAGGTTTAAAAGAAAAAATGAAAAAAATAGTATCATTTGCCGGTTTATTATTTATGATTTTAATAATATTTTCTTTTAAAAACAGCGACCCAATTACGGGTGAAAAAATTTTACTAAAAATGCATAACCGTTTTGCAGGCAAATGGTATAAGACTTTCACATTTACACAAAAGACAGAGTCATACATAAATGATAGTTTGATTAAAACTGCCACTTGGCATGAGGCAATTGTTTTCCCTGATTATTTTCGCATCTCTTTTGGAAAGATGAAAGAAGGAAATGCCGTAATCTTTGTAAAAGATTCGTCTTTTAATTTTTCGAAAGGAAAACTTGTAAGAAAAGAATTGAGAGGAGAGGACCTTACTTTTTTATTGGGAGGAATGTATTTCTATCCATTAGATACTGTATTCACAAAAATGCATAAAGAAGGCTACGATATTAATAAAGCCCATGAAAGCACATGGAAGGGCAAAAAATATTTTGTGCTAGGCTCACAAAATGATGAGGAAAAAACAAACCAACTTTGGATTGATAAAGAAAAACTATTCGTAAAGCGATTTATTAAATACAATAGTAGCGGAAAAGAAGAGGGGCTTTTTGGCGATCATGTAAAAATTGGAAAAGCCTGGTCAGAAACTTCGTGCAGTTTTTTTGTAAATGACAAACTGATTCAAAAAGAAAGTTACTATGATTGTATTGCTAACAAATCTGTCAATTTAGGTTTGTTCGATCCGTATAACTTTCATAAATAGTCTACAATTTGTACTGCAAAAAAAAGGTGCTAATAAAGCACCTCTCTTAAAACTTTTATGTATAAAAATATTAGCCCCAAACCAAAGCACTGGCACCCAAAATTGCCGCATCGCTCTCTTTTAATTCACTAAAAATAAGTTGTACTTTATTTCTAAAAATAGGGAGCAGATTTCTTTCCATACTATCTTTTACGGGCTTCATTAAAATATCGCCAGCTTTTGTAAGTCCACCAAATAAAATGATTGCCTGCGGTGAAGAAAACATCACAAAATTTGCAAGAGCCATACCCAAAATATCACCAGTGCTCATAAAGACTTTTTTTGCTAGAGAATCGCCCGCCAGAGCTGCATCAAAAACCATTTTACTATCGAGTGTTTCCATGGGAACATTTCTTAAAACACTTGGTTCATCCGTTCCAGTCATATACTCTTTAGCTGTAATGGTTACGCCTGTTGCACTTGCGTAACTTTCCAGCGAACCTAAGGAGCCAGTATTTGGGTGCACTCTACCACCCGGCACTACAATCGTGTGGCCAAGTTCTCCCGCAAATCCGTCATGGCCGAGTATTAATTCGCCATTGGCGAAAATGCCACTTCCCACACCTGTACCAAGCGTAATCATTATAAAATCTTTCATACCTCTTGCAGCACCATACATAAATTCTCCAACAGCAGCTGCATTTGCATCGTTTGTAAGTTTAGCGGGTAGCCCAAATTTTGCCGTTACCAAATCTGCCAGATGTACAATCCCTTTCCAATGCAAGTTTGGCGCATACTCTATCGTACCTGTATAAAAATTTCCATTAGGTGCGCCCATTCCAATTCCTACAATATTTACCTGTTGTAATTTTTCTATTTCTGGGTAAAGTTTTTCATACAATGCGTCGATAAAATCGGCGATTAAAGGATAGGCATCTGTTTTAATAGAACCTTCAAAAACAATTTGACCTCTATGGTTTACAATACCATACTTGGTATTTGTACCGCCAATATCAATTCCTATAGCATGATCGTTCGATATATCCAGCATTCGTTTTATTTTTTTAAGGTCAGGTTGAATTCGTTCACTCTTAATTTCTGTATCTATCATAACTAATGGCCTACTGCATCGTTTGACACATCGTAATTTATACCCTGTTTGCCTAAAATACCTTTTACCACAAAAGCAAAAAATGCAAGGTATGCGTAACATGCGGCAGCAATCCAGTAAGAAGCATGAATACCATAGCCATCAACCGTAGAGCCCGCCTGAAGAAAATCTGCGAACTTACCCTGTATAGGGGGAATAATGCCGCCACCCAAAATCATCATTATTAAAAATGCTGAACCTTGTGTGGTATACTTTCCAAGCCCGGCGACAGACAAACTAAATATCGACGGCCACATAATGGAGCAGCAAAGCCCACCGCTTAAAAATGCATAAATGGCCACTGTTCCTGTGGTTTGTGTCCCTATCACCATCGCTGCAACACCAAGTAAGGAAAATATTAAAAGTGTTCTTGAAGGGTTATCATTGCTTATGTAAAATGCAGCTATCTGAATAAATACACATACTATATAATAATAGAAAGGCTTCATGTCGTAATTAAATGCCGTATTAACGCCTAGCAAAACAACAAAAGCTATGAGAGGCACAACAAACTGTAACAGCATTCTTTTCTGCTTTGAAAAACCAAAAGCACCAACAGAACCAGCCCATCTTCCAATCATTAAACTTCCCCAATACATTGACACATATTTTGTTGCCTCAGAGGATGATAATTCACCAAATCCTTTGTGTCTTAAAAGTTCAGTTAAATTACTACCAACAGTTACCTCGACCCCTACATAAAAAAATATACCAAGCATACCTAATAACAGTTGGGGATATTTCATAGCACCCCAGCCATTGGCATCTTTTTTTGCGGAAATGTTTGAGTAAATTAGCCCAAAAACAATTACGGCAAATGCACCAAGTAACCATTTTAACCTGTATGATTCCTTAGCATGTTTTTCTAAATCGCTGATTGTATCCGACACTCCAATATAACTACTAAAAATAGGTACAAACATTACAGCTAAAAGACCTGTCATTATTAACAGCATGCTCAGTGCTTTGTTTGCTTTTTCAGTTTTTTCAACAGTAATACCTGCCGGTACTTTTTTAGAAAAATAAAACAAAGCTGCTGCTGCAATAAACAAGGCACCAACACAACTATATAATAATATTACTTTTCCTAAACTTAGCGATGCAATTTTTTCATCAGTAATTGCAGCTGTAGTTCCAAACAATGCTATACCGACAACCAATGGCCCGATGGTAGTTCCAAACGAATTAATGGCTCCACCTAAAGTTACACGGCTTGTTCCCGTACTAGGGTCGCCCAATGTAATAGCAAACGGCTGCGCTGCTGTTTGTTGTAAGGAAAACCCAAGGGCAACAACAAATAAACCTGCAAGCATACCTGGGAATGTACCTAGATTCACTGCAATAATCATTACTACTGCACCTAATGCAGAAAAAAGCAACCCATAAATAATACCCTTTTTATAACCCCATTTTGCTACCGGATCATTACCCTTCATGGCACCAACGGCAAACAAAAGAAGTGCACCAATAAAATATGCAAAGTAAAATGCAGTATCAACTAACTGGCTCTGAAACTGATCTAAATTAAATTTGTGTTTACAAAAAGGAATAAATACACTATTGCCGGCTGCAATAAAACCCCAAAAGAAAAACACTGTTACCAATGTACCCAGCGCTCCATAATTTGTAGGTATAATTTTTTCTTGGGAGGAGGAATTCAATTTATCATCTATTGCTGATATCATATAAGGTTGGTTTGTGTCTCAAAATAGGATAAATATTTATTAACGTAAAAATAATTTATGGCTTAAAAAATATGTTCTTTAATTTAGGGAGTCTATTAACCACTGTTCGTAAACTTTCTTTTTTTTGAAAAGGGATTTTATTTTATTCAGAATTAACTTCATAAATTCATTTTAAATCTTAACTGCAGTATGGAAATAATTCATGTAAGTGCTGAGTGTTATCCTATGGCTAAAGTAGGAGGCCTTGCAGATGTTGTAGGTGCCTTGCCAAAATACCTTCAAACACAGGGCCATATTGCAAAAGTTGTAATGCCCATGTATCGCACAAAATTTTTGTACGATAGCGAATGGGAGGTTGTACACAAAGGAAATTTTTCGATGGAGAAAATGAACTTTGATTTTACTGTTATAAAAGAAAAAGAAAATAAACTTGGTTTTGATTTGTATTGTGTTGATATAAACGGGTTGTTAGACAGAGAGAAAGTTTATGGCTACGAAGATGACACAGAGAGATTCGTGGCTTTTCAGATCTCCGTATTGGAATGGATTAATAAATGGGAGCACTTACCAGATGTTGTTCACGTGCACGATCACCATGCAGCGCTTATTCCATTTATGATGCACGAATGTTTTGCATATGGGAAATTAAGACAAATCCCCACGGTGCTTACCATACACAATGCACAATACCAGGGTTGGATGGCTTGGGAAAAGGCTGCCTACTTACCTGCGTGGAATACGTGGAAATGGGGTATGCTCGACTGGAACAATATAGTAAACCCTCTCGCCTGCGGCATAAAATGTGCCGATGCCGTCAATACAGTAAGCCCGGGTTATATGCTTGAGTTAATGGAAGAAGCCAACGGATTGGAAAGCTTGTTTAGAACCGAAGGTTTTAAATGCTCCGGTATAATAAATGGTATTGATTATAAAGTATGGAACCCACTTACAGATACTTTTGTGTTAGATAACTTTTCTTTAAAAGATTATACTGATGGCAAAGTACTAAACAAGAAGAAACTTTGTGATGATTTTACACTGGATATTACTTTGCCTTTATTTGTTTTTATTGGAAGGCTTGTGCAGGAGAAAGCTGCAGACCTTTTGCCTGACGCTATAAACAATGCGCTGAGATTATATGCAGGTAAATTAAATTTTTTAATACTGGGCAGTGGTGACCCTGAAGTGGAAAACGATTTGATGGCATTGCAAAATAAATTTGTTGGATATTACAATTCACAAATAACTTACAATGAAAAGCTGAGCCATTTGATGTATGCCGGTGCTGATTTTTTATTAATGCCCAGTAGGGTAGAGCCTTGTGGGCTAAACCAATTGTACGCAATGCGTTATGGCACTGTGCCGGTTGTACGACGCACAGGAGGATTGAGAGATACAGTAAAAGATATTGATGAAGCAAATGGCTATGGTTTGTGTTTTGATTACGCTTCTTTAACTGACATTGATATTTCTATTCAAAGAGCCCTTGAGCTTTTTGCCGATAAAAAGAAAATGAAAGAGGTTAGAAAAACAATGATGCAAATTGATAATAGCTGGACAGTAAGTGCACAACAATACATTAATCTTTATAATTCGGTTCAAAATAAATAACAAACCATGACTAGCAAACAAGTAGTAGCAGTAATTTTAGGTGGCGGTGCAGGCTCAAGGCTTTATCCGCTGACAGCAACAAGAAGCAAGCCTGCAGTGCCTATTGCAGGAAAGTATAGGTTGGTCGATATTCCAATTTCAAACTGTATAAACAGCAATATCAACCGAATGTTTGTACTTACACAATACAACTCTGCATCGCTTAATAAGCACATTAAAAACACTTATCAGTTTAGCGGATTTAGTAGCGGTTTTGTAGATATTCTCGCTGCAGAACAAACGCCTGATAGTTTAGGGTGGTTTCAGGGAACTGCAGATGCGGTAAGACAATCATTGAAGCACATCGAAAAAAATGATTTTGAATACGTACTAATTTTAAGCGGTGACCAGTTGTACCAGATGGATTTTGCGGAAATGATAGATAATCATCATGCTGCCGGTGCTGATATTACAATCGCTACAATCCCTGTAAGCGAAAGAGAAGCCACTGAATTCGGAATATTAAAATCAAATGAAACACATCATATAACTTCCTTTATTGAAAAACCTTCAGCAGAGTTATTACCAGCATGGGTAAGCGACACAGGTGCGGATATGCAGGTGATGCAGCGTAACTATTTAGCATCGATGGGTATTTATATTTTTACAAAAAAGGTATTGTTTGATTTGCTTGAGAAGGAGAAGAAAGATGCAACAGATTTTGGTAAAGAAATTATACCAGATGCAATCAGTAAATACAAAGTAATAAGCTACCAATATGGTGGTTATTGGACGGATATTGGAAACATATATTCCTTCTTTGAGGCAAACCTTGCGCTTACAATGGATATACCGCCGTTTAATCTGTTCGATAACCAGCGCATGATTTTTAGCCGTGCACGGATGTTGCCACCTGCTAAAATAAGCGGGACAACTATTACACAAACCTTAGTAGCAGAGGGTTGTATTATACACGCAAAATCTATAACAAACTCAGTAATTGGGATAAGAAGTAGAATTGGAAGTGGAAGTGTATTGGAGAGTTGCTATATAATGGGCAACGACTTTTATGAAACAATTGCCGAGATAGCACACAATTTTGAACACGGCGTACCAAAGGTTGGAATTGGTGAAAATTGCGAATTAAAAAATGTAATTACAGATAAGGATTGCCGCATAGGAAACAATGTAAAAATACAAGGCGGTGCACATTTGCCTGATTCAGATCATTCTTTGTTTGTGGTAAAAGATGGTATTGTGGTTATTAAAAAAGGTGCCACAATTTTAGATGGTTTTGAATTGTAAAATAATAATACTCACTAAAAAAACGCAGCTTAAACTAAGCTGCGTTTTTTTTAAATTATTGTTACCCTTTTGATGTTATAAAAGCATGCCCCATACAAATCTCTTTTTCTGTTGAACATTCTCGTCTGTTGCCTCTCCGTATCTATACCAGTCTTTTGTACGTTCTTCAATTGTTTTAAATACAAAAGGCATTGAATAATATTTCTTTGCCGGTGTTGGTTGAATGCTGTTTAAAGAAATATTATTTACCGAAACTTTTGTGGCAATCCAAGATGTAAATAATCTTGGGATGGTTAGTCCCATTATCATTCCCGGCAATCCATTAATGGAACATGGTCCGCCGGAAATCATAATTTCATCTGTATAAAAAGCAAAAACATATACACTGTCAAAAATTTTTGCAACAGCTTTTTTGCAGTTAAAGCCTGCGATATTTCTATTCTCGTTTGTTAGTGTCCATTTTAAATTTAAAATGCTGTCCTCTATATTAAAGGCAGAACCGAAGATGTTTTTTTGAATGATCATTTTGTTGGAGTTATGATCTAAAAACCAACTATTGGTTTCCTCATCTTTGCGCATGTAATCAGGAATTTTATCAGTCTCGAGCCAACGGTCAAACTTATAAATACTTTTGTTATCGGCAAATGTAAAAGTATAATATCCTGTTTTAAAGGTTGGTAGTTTATCCTTCATTATCTCATCAAATGAGCTGTTACCCATATTCTTTTTTAAATTTGATTTTACCTCGTATTCTATAGTTGCTTTGTCAATAAAAATTTGTGCGAAAATTTTATTGGCAGCTAATAATATTATAAGGACCATAGTTAATTTTTTCATTCTAATTATTTAAACTTAAGCTATTTAGTTGTTTTGTTTTTAAAATTCCAGGTAAAGCCAAGCATCCAATACCTTTTAAGCCTGTCATTCCTTATTTCGGTAAATGTGTTACTGAAAAAATTTCTATCAACACCAATATTCTGGTTAAAAATATCTCTTACCAAAACGTAAAAAGTATACTCATCTTTCTTAAAAGTTCTTTGTAATCTAGCATTTAACAAGTTGTTTGTAATGCCCGGAATTTGTGCCGTTTTTTGACGAATGTTTAAATTGTACTTACTATTTAAAGACCAGACTTTTTTATAATAAACGGTTGCATCTGCACCGATCTCGTGGGTAAAATAACTTATCTTCTTATTATTTTGAGATGTTTTTTGCACGTTATAGTTCGGACTATAATTGGTGCTTATATCATATTTTTTATCTTTCGATTTAGATATGGACAGTGTTAACCCTGCATTTGTATTTTGTGAAAAGCTTTTTTGGTTGTTTATAAAATCTGCAAATTTGTTGTATCCAAAGTTGCCGTTGATATTGAATCTCGTATCAATCTTTTTAACCTTTATTCCACCACCTCCATAGTAGTTTACTGAAATATTTCCGTTTGTATTGATAGGTTGTGTCGTTGTTTTACCATTCGTTCTATTAATTATTCTGTTATTGGTTATTGAGTTTTGAACAAGGTTAACATTTAAACCCTGATAGA
The DNA here is from genome assembly GCA_038225275.1 of Chitinophagales bacterium. GTDB lineage: Bacteria > Bacteroidota > Bacteroidia > Chitinophagales > Chitinophagaceae > Ferruginibacter. The sequence continues at coordinate 11,848 of JBBREY010000002.1, forward strand.
AATAGAGATCCTTTATAAAATTGTATCCATTGTTGTTGATGCTGAAATTATTTGTAAACGACGGCTTTAGATCCGGGTTGCCAAGGTACTGGTTAAACTGGTCGTTGTTGTTTCGCAAAGGTTGTAATTGGTCAATACTTGGTTGTTTTGTGCTTCCATTATAACTAACACTCACATTGTGGTTCGATTTGTAGGTGTAGGTCATTCTAGCAGAAGGGAAAAAGTTTGTAAAATGTCTATTATAGTTTTTATTCAAGCTTAAATCCAGCAGATCAAAATTTATAAAACTCACTCCACTACCTACATTCACTTTAAATTTTTTATAGGCGTAATTAATTTTTGCAGAAGGAATATTCTGTGTAATATTTTGTTTAAATCTGTTTGAAAGTGTATCAACTCTTGTATCATATTTTGCCGATGTATTGCTGTATTCAAAAGTAGATTGACCATTTGTACCATTGTTTAAACTTACCTGGTATCCTAATTCTAAAGAGTAATTTTTACTTAATGGCTCCGTATAAACCAGCTTTGAGCTAATAACTGAAGTTGATTTATCATAGTCCTTCATTTGATTTAGGTTTGGCAGCGGCACCAAAAAACTATTAAGTGTATCAGATATTAAAAACGTTTTGCCCGCATTTTCTAAAAGACTCCAATCTGCGGTGACAGACAATGACCTTCTTAGTTTTTTAAATTTGTGTTTAAATACAGCGTTTCCTGAATATGCTTGTTTATCACTTTTTGTAGATAAAAAACGATCGGTACCATTTTTAAACGTTCCGGTTCCACCTCTCGTAATACTGCTTCTGTTCTCACTGCTTTCGGTATTATAAAAGTTACTGTTAGCCGTAATTTTTAAAGTATTAGATGAATCTAGTTTTACATCGTAAATAGCCTTCAGTTTAACGTTGCTCCTGCTTATATTGGTGTAACTATTACTGTTTTGGTTTAAAACAGAATCGCCAATTTGTGTTTGAGTAAATATTTGTTGGTTGTTGTTGTATCGTTGGCTATTATACCTTGGTGCAAAGTTTAAAGTCTGCTTGTCATTCCATTTATTACTGTATTGTAAACCACCATTTACATTTGTTATAAAACCATTTTGGGCATCCACATATGGTTCTCCATCAACAGAACCTCTGTTACCGCCAAAGTATGAAAAACCCAATTCTTCATCTACAACCATACCTTCGTTACCGCCCGTAAATTTTTGCTCGTCTTGAAAATTTAATCCATCCTGTCCGGTATTTCCATTTAATAAAAATGCACTCAACTTCCTTTTACCTTTAAATGAACTAAGTAAAATATTATTATTGTACCTATCATCAATGTCTTTTTTTAATCCGCCTGCTAAGTCTATTTTTCCGAAATATCCTTTCTTTCTATCTTCTTTTAGTTTGAGGTTAATGGTCTTTTGTGTTTTTCCATCATCTATACCTGTAAACTCACTTTGTTCACTTTTTTTATCAAAGACCTGTACTTCTTTTACTGCATCTGCACGCAGGTTTTTCACAGCCATTCCCGGATCGTCGCCAAAAAATTCTTCGCCATCTACCAACACTTTTTCTACATTTTGACCCATAGCTTTTATCTGCCCATTTTTATCTACCTGTATGCCCGGCATTTTTTTAAGTAACTCTTCAACATTGGCATTAGCGCTTACTTTAAAACTATCAGCTGTATAAATCGTTGTATCACCTTTAAGCCGAATAGGGTTTCCACTGTTAACGATTACTGCCTCAAGTAATTTGCTCTTAGGAGTCATTGACACGAGTGCCAATCTCTCGTTCCCACTTTTCACTTCAATATCATCAACAAAATCGCCAAAATTAGGATGCGTAACAGTAAAAATGTATTTGCCGGGTTGCACATTTTTAAGTGTGTAAGAGCCATCATCTTTTACCCTTGTAAAGGTGGCAATAACAGAGTCCTTTATGGTAAGAAGCATCACCACTGCATTTTTTACACTAGCTTTTGTTGAAGTATCTTTTACAATACCTGAAACTTCATTTTTTTGAGCAGATGCTGAGAGGAAAAAAATACACAAGGCGGTCAGTAAAGAAAATTTTTGGAGCATTTGTTTAGTTTTGTTTTGGCAATTACGGCTGTTCAAGATGGCAGCTTTAAATTATCGAATGCAAATTAAACCATCCTAAATTTATCTTAAACTTATATTACACAAACGGTTTAACTTGTTACCTAAATGGCATACGAAGACGAAAATTTTATTGATAGTACAAAAATGGTCTGGAATTATACTCTTTTTACAGAGAAGGATATCAAACTATTTCAAAACGGACATCATTTTTATGCCCATCAAAAATTTGGCAGTCATAAAATTAATGTGCTTAATACCGAGGGTTTTTATTTTGCCGTTTGGGCGCCAAATGCCACGGAGGTGTGTGTTATTGGTGAATTTAATGGATGGAAAAAAAATCTGCACCCTTTATTTGTGAGGCAAGATTCCTCAGGCATTTGGGAAGGATTCATTCCTTATTTAAGAGAGAATGTTCTATACAAATACCAAATAACCGGGTTTGAAGGGAAGGAAACTTTTAAAGCAGACCCTTATGCCGTCTGTAGCGAATTAAGACCGGGGACTGCATCCAAAACCAAGCAATTTAATTACCATTGGAGCGATAACGATTGGATGCATACCCGTAAGCACCAAAATGCGTTAACTGCTCCATGGAGTGTTTATGAACTTCACCTTGGCAGCTGGATGCGTCCAAAAAAAGACGAACCGAATCTTTTTAATTCGTACAACGAAACAACGGAGCGACTGGTTCCTTACGTAAAACAAATGGGCTTTACGCATGTGGAATTCATGCCGGTAACTGAATATCCCTACGATGGCAGTTGGGGTTACCAATGCACAGGTTTCTTTGCTGCTACATCACGTTATGGAAGCCCCGAAGATTTTATGAACCTTATAAATGAGTTGCATAAAAATGACATTGGTGTCATATTAGATTGGGTGCCATCTCATTTTCCAGCCGATGCACATGGTTTGTACATGTTTGATGGTACGCACACATATGAGTATGCAGATATGCGAAAGGGTTTTCACAAGGATTGGAACAGTTATATTTTTAATTATAAAAGGGGAGAAGTGCGTTCTTTTTTACTAAGCAGCGCACATTTTTGGCTGCAACATTTTCACGTTGATGGAATAAGGGTTGATGCAGTAAATTCTATTATTAGATTAGATTTTTCAAGAGGAGAAGGTGAATGGGAACCCAATGAAAAAGGTGGCAACGACAATGAAGAAGCGATCTCCTTTTTGCAGGATTTTAATGACATGGTTTATCGGGAATATCCTGATGTGCAAACCATAGCGGAAGAAGCAAGTGACTGGTCAGGCATTACATTGGCAACATCAAAAAACGGATTGGGCTTCGGTATGAAATGGATGATGGGCTGGATGCATGACTCTTTTAAATATTTTAAAAAGAAATGGTTTAGGAGAGCCGCTGCACAAAACGATTTCACCTTTAGCATGATGTATTTTTATGACGAAAAATTTATGCTTCCGCTCAGTCACGATGAAGTTGTGCATGGCAAAAGCCCCATGATTTACAAAATGCCCGGTAATGAGTTTGAACAGTTTGCAAATCTGCGGTTATACTACACTTATATGTATACACACCCCGGTGCAAAACTGCTTTTTATGGGCAATGAATTTGCACAGACAAACGAATGGAATTATGACAGTGAGTTACAATGGGAGTTGTTGCAATACAGTCCACACAGCGGTATGCAGGAATGTGTTAGAAAATTAAACCATTTGTATAAAAATACTCCTGCATTACACCATCTTCAGTTTGATAAAAAAGGGTTTAACTGGGAAGACTTATCACAGCCACAGGATGGACTAATTATTTACAGACGAAAAGAAAAAGATAGAAAAAATGACGTAATCGTTATTTTAAATATGATAGACTATGCACATGAGGCTAAAACGATTGAATTAAAGGGTAAAAACAGCTGGGCAGAAATTCACAATACCGACGATACGGCATATTGGGGAAGCGGCAATTTTATAAATAAAAATATAATATGTGAAAGTGTTGATAAAAAGAAAAAGCTATATAAAATAAACATACGCATAAATGCGTTTAGTGCAGTGGTGCTACAATAGCGGTATTAAAATTGCACCCTCGCAAATATGAAAAAATCCATTTTAATCCTCAGCATTTTGTGTGCGCAACAAGGCTTTGCAAACATCTTTTCTGACAGTTCTACCTTTTATTTTGAAAAAGGAATTGCTGAAAAAAATGAGAAACGGTTTTTAACTGCATCTGCAAATTTTGAGAAGGCAATATCATTTAACAAAAGTTATACTGAAGCATATATTGAGAATGGTTTGGCAAACAAAGAGATGCGTAAGACAGATCAATTGAAAGCCAACTTTTTAAAAGCTTACGAATTACAGCCAAGCAATGTTCAAATAATAAAGGAACTTACCAATCTCTTCTATGATTATCGCCAATGGGAAAAAGCCGCCGAGTTTGCTAATAAATGTGTTGGGTGTGATAATGCAGACAGGATTATTGGTTTGTGCAATTATGAGACTGAAAATTACGTTGCTGCAGAGAAATTTCTTTTAAAAGCATTGGCAAAGAATTCGGAGGATGCCTTGGTAAATTATACTTTGGGAAGAACATATATGGATATGGAGGTTTACAGAAAAGCCGTTCCATATTTTGAAAAAGCTGCAGCCCTAAACCCCGAAAAAAATTCATGGGCATACGAACTTGGCTTGCTTTATTACAACAACAATAATTACCGTAGTGCTGTGACTGCTTTTGAAACTGCTGCAAAAAATGGATACGTTGCTAGCAACGACTACAATGAAAACTACGGTTACGCTTTATTATACAGCGGGCAGTATGCCAAGGGCGAAGAAAAATTATTAGGTATCTACCAAAAAAAGGGGAATAAAGAAATGTTGAGGGATTTAGCACAAATTTTATACGAACAAAAACAATACGATCGTTCCCTCGATTATTGTCAAAAATTGCTGGAAGCTGATCCTAAGGATGCTAAGGCATTGTACCAGGCAGGACTAACTTTCCAAAAAATGGGACAAAAAGACAAAGGCCAGGGTATGTGTGATAAGGCTATTGAAATGGACCCTTCACTTGCTTCAAAAAAGACCAAATCTATGGATCTGGGTGGTGGGGCGTTGTAACGTTATTTGTCCCAAGGCTTACTAATCTTTCAAATAATACTAGTAAAAAATCCCTCTCTTTGAGGGATTTTTATTAATTCATCATTAACACATTCACACTTCTTTGTAAAATATTAAAAGCAATTTCTGCCATCAAGTTTTCTTTGTCAAGAGTAGGGTTTACTTCAGTAATTTCGAAACAGCAGATTTTTCTATTCTGCATAAATTTACTTATTAAATCTTCAGCTTCTCTTTCTCTCAACCCGTTGCTCACGGGCGTTCCTGTACCACGAGAAATTGATGCATCTAAGCTATCAACATCAAAACTTACATAAATATCTGTGCAATCACTAAGGTGTCTTAACGCTTTCCTACTCACACTTTCTGCTCCATTTCTGCGAACTTCTGCAGTAGTAATAACTTTCATTCCATGCTTCTCAATTAAATGTTTTTCTTCTTTTTCAAAATCTCTTAAGGCAATAAATACAACATCTTCCGGCAGAACTTTTTGGGAAATTTTTCCAATATTTTTGAGCTGATTCCACATTGTAGCTGTTTTCTCATCAATTTCATGCACGCTGCTTTCCAGATTATCGTCAGCAATGGCGGTTGACAATGGCATACCATGCATATTTCCTGTTGGCGTTGTGTAAGGCGTGTGCAGATCAGCATGAGCATCTATCCAAATTACACCTAGTTTACTTTGTGGCTTCGCCATTTTTATACCTGCAATGGTGCCGCCTGCATTGCTATGGTCTCCGCTTAAAACAACCGGAAAAAAATTGCCTTTGATACTTTCGTTTACGCTTTTGCTAATGCGCTCATACATCGTTAATACACCTTGTATTCGTTTTGCATAAGGTGATTTAATGGGTTCAAATAGCAAATTGTTTTCTACCTCTATTTTTTCAGAAGGAAAGTGTACAAAAAAGTTGCTCATAAAATCTAAGGCCGCAATTTTAACGGCATCAATACCCAAAGATGCGCCTCTCGTACCTGCGCCAATTTCTGAAGGCACTTCTATGATTTTAATGTTTTTCATAATGTAATTATTTAATTGCCATAAAGAAGCTATTTACAACTCATCCGACAGATATCAAACGGTCCACTCTCCAACAACTTTAAACCTTGTAAACATGTCTTCACTGTACCATTTCTGTTTCCTCGTTTTTTCGATTACCTCTGCATGTTCTTTCATGCCATAAGCAAAATTTTTCATTGCAGCCTTGCTTTCCCAAATACTAAACGTTGCCTGCTTTATCCAGGGTATTTCGCCTACACCATACGAGGTAATGAAACCTTCTGCGCTTACCATCTTTTCAGCCACGGGTGCAACGTTTTGCCAAAAGTATTTCAATTTGTTTAATTTAATTGTCGCCCTTGTAATAACAGCAATTTTTCCCTCATAGTCAGATTTTGGCGCAAGGTTTCCAAAAGGTTTCTTTCCATCCCAAAAGCCATGACCTTCTATTGGTTCCAACAAATATATAGTTGAAGTACATTTAAAATTCGTCAGCCATTTTGCTATAAATCGCCCATAAAGATTTTCTATATTTACTTCTTCCAATTCTTCATTATGTGCCGCCATTATGGCCCACTGGTTTAAATCAGGTGTTTTGTCAAAAGTTCCATTTTTGCCTGTACCCATTAATTTAAAGAAAGAAATACTTTTCCGGATGCTGAGCGGCAAACGCATTATGGCCATGGCAAAAAACGCAAAAGGTATAAATCGGGTGGGATATTTTATAATTGTTAACGATACATGCATTGGCGGGCAAGTTAAAGCAAAGCCTTCAAAGAGAAAATCATCAAATAAATAAGCCTTACCTAAATTAGAAAATCCTACCGAAGTAGGATTTTCTATAAAAAATGTTTATACTATCTTAAAACTGCTCTAGTTTACTGAAGAAGAAATCACCTTCTATAGCTGCGTTTTCATCACTGTCACTTCCGTGTACGGCGTTCTCACCTATTGATGTTGCATATTTTTTACGGATTGTTCCTTCTTCTGCATTTGCAGGGTTGGTAGCACCAATTAATTTACGGAAGTCTTCCACTGCATTTTCTTTTTCTAAAATTGCCGCAGTAATAGGGCCACGGCTCATAAACTCTACAAGTTCTCCATAAAAAGGACGTTCGCTGTGCACTGCGTAAAATTCGCCTGCTTTAGCAGCACTTAAGTGCGTCATTTTCAAAGCAACTATACGGAAGCCAGCTGCATTAATCATTTCTAAAATTCCACCTGTACTACCATTTTGGGTGGCGTCAGGCTTTATCATTGTAAAAGTTCTGTTCGTCATCGTTTAATTTTTGCGCAAATGTAAATAAAAGAATATTTAGGTTTAATATTTATTCCCAATTAAAGGAAGGATGTTGAAGAGTTACTCATTTGCCAATTCCCAAAACATTGACTTCAAGTTGTTTTCTAAAAGCCAATGTTTGAGATACCAATTGATATAACTATTTATACATGTAAACTGTAACAATGTTTTTGCTTACTTTTGCGCCGCCTTTATGCAAGAAATTAAAAATTTATTCGGCCAACTTACTAGCCCTAAAAAAGTGGTAATTACAATGCACCAGAAACCTGATGGGGATGCAATGGGCTCTACATTAGGACTGTACCATTTTCTTGTGCAATTTGGGCATGAGGTTACTGTTATTTCGCCAACCAATTGGGCTTCCTTTATAGCGTGGATGCCGAGTGTAAATAAAGTATTGGACTATGAAAGGCAAACAGATGTTTCCAACGAAATTATTAAAGTTGCCGATTGGCTTTTCTGTCTGGACTTTAATACATTAAGCCGAACGAAAAAGATGGAAGAAATGCTTAATGAAGCAAAGGGCGAAAGAATTTTAATAGACCATCACCAGGAACCACAAACAGAAAAATTTGCTTACGGAATAAGTGATACATCTAAAAGCAGTACATGCGAAATGGTGTATGATTTTATTGTAAACTCTGGTTATTCTGATAAGATTACCAATGAAGTAGCACAGTGTCTTTATGCAGGTGTAATGACTGATACAGGCTCATTTAGATTCCCCAGCACTACAGCAAGTGTGCATACCATGGTTGCGCATCTTAAAACATTGGGTTTGATACATGCTCCAATTCATGAAGCGTTGTTTGACAATGGAAGTGAAGCACGATTGCGTTTTATTGGCAACGTTTTGCTTAACAGAATGGAAGTTTTTTACGAATACAACACTGCACTTATAACAATACCACAACAAGACCTTATAAAATTTGACATTAAAACAGGCGATACCGAAGGCCTGGTAAATTATCCTTTAAGCATAGAAGGAATTAAATTTGCAGCGATTATAATTGACAGGGGAGAAGAAAGAAAATGCTCGTTTAGGAGCAAAGGTGAGTTTGATGTAAACACATTTGCACGAACTTATTTTAATGGCGGCGGTCACTACAATGCAGCAGGCGGCGCCACTTTCGATAGTCTTGAGAAAGCAGCAGATGATTTTAAAACTGCAATGATGGAACATAAAACAGAATTAAGTACTTATACATTTTAAAATAAACAACACACAAAATGAGAAAAAACGCATATCTATTGTTAATGGCAGCAGTTCTTTTTGCAGCTTGTAATTCTCCGTACAAAAAAGGAGACGAAGGAATGGAATATAAAATTATTGCCGACGGTAAAGGAGAAACTTTAAAACCAGGTCAGTTTATAGAATTTCATTTTACCTCCGTTTATAACAACGGTAAAAAAGATTCTATCCTAAACACGACCAGAGATATGGGCGGACCACAAATTATCACGTTCGATTCTTTAAACTTACCCCCTGCATATTTTAAATTGTTTAAGCAATTAAAAAAGGGTGACAGTCTTTCAACAAAAATGTTGACGGATACGGTGTTTAAAAAACAACCCGAAGCAATGCCTCCTTTTATGAAAAAAGGACAGTACTTGTATACCAATATCAGAATTGTAAATGTGTATAAAACACAGGAAGAAGCTGACAAAGCAAGACAGGCAAACATGGCTGCACAGGAAATTTCAGGCAAACAAAAAGCAGCTGCACAACTTGTTAAAGATGATAAACTTTTAACCGAATATCTTGCAAAAAATAATATCAAAGCTACCAAAACTGAGAAAGGTGCTTATGTAGAAATTTTGCAACAAGGTACTGGTGCTATGCTAGATACCACTGTTATCACTAAAATTAAATACACCGGCAAAACAATTGCAGGTAAAATGTTTGATTCGAATGTTGATCCTTCTAAAGGTCATTTAGATCCACTTTCAGTTAACCTTACAAACGATATGTCGTTGGGTGGTGGTGTAATTCCAGGTATGGCTGATGGCTTAAAATTAATGAACAAAGGAACGAAAGCTAAGATTTATATTCCTTCAAGTTTAGCATATGGCGCTGCCGGTGCAGGTGGAGATATTGGACCAAACGAAAATTTAATTTTTGAAGTAGAAGTTTTAGATGTACTTACTAAAGCCCAGGCTGCTGCTGATGTAGCTGCACAACAAAAGAAATTTCAGGAAATGCAGAAAAGATATACAGACAGTTTAACTAAAGCCAACCCTGAGGCTGCTAAGCAAATGCAACAACAGCAAATGCAACAACAAATGCAACAACAAGGTCAGTCCCCTAGATAATTAATATGAATATTCTAAAAAAGCAGCTCTTATGGACTGCTTTTTTTATGCCTTCTTGTACCCCTCGTACAATGTAATTGCCTCCACAGCTTCTTTTACATCATGAACACGCAAAATATTTGCGCCGTTATTTAATGCCAATGTATTTAATACTGTTGTGCCGTTTAGAGCCTCTGCTGCTGGAACTTTCAGCGTTTTGTAAACAGTACTTTTTCTGGATAAGCCCGCAAGAATAGCACAATCAAGCATATTAAAAACCGACAAGTGCTTCAACAAATAAAAATTTTGGGAAGCATTTTTTGCAAAGCCAAAACCAGGGTCAATAATAACATCTTTAATACCAGCAGTTTTGCAATCATTAACCTTGGCAATGAAATAATCCAGCATTTCTTTTAGTATATCGTCATAACCCGTTTGTCCATTCATAGTTTCGGGCGTTCCCTTCATGTGCATACATATATATGGTATACGCAGAGCTGCTACAGTCGAAATCATTTTATTGTCTAAGTTTCCGCCGCTCACATCATTAACCAAACTTGCTCCCGCCGATACCGCAGCTGAAGCAACTTCACTTTGATATGTATCGACAGAGATGATTGCTTCAGGAAAATTGTGGTGTATCATTTCTATAACAGGAATGACTCTTTGTAATTCAGTTTTTACACCCACAGATTCACTTCCGGGCTTGGTACTTTGTCCGCCAATATCTAAAATTGTTGCACCATCATTTAGCATGGTTGTAGCCAGGTTTAAAATACCATCAAGTCCTTCATCCAAATCTCCTCTATAAAAAGAATCATGTGTAGCGTTGATGATCCCCATCACTACGGGCTTTTCTGTCGATATTATTTTTCCTTTACAGTTAATTGTAAACATTGCAGTAGTAATTGTATTTTTGAAGCTACACACAAATATGCAGAATAAAAACGGGCCAATGACTACAGATGATCAATATGATAAAATAATTGAGGCATGCAGGAATACTTTTCTTAAAAAGACGGTTGACTATGGAACTTCTTGGAGGGTTTACAGAATAATTTCGGTAGCCGACCAAATTTATATTAAAGCAAAGCGCATTAGAAATATACAAGAAGGTATTATTCAAAAAATAGAGGATGATATAAAAAGTGAATTTGCAGGAATTTTAAATTATGCTATTATCGGCTTGATACAATTGGATATAAACAATGATGAACCCGAAGAACTTGATCTGGCGATAGTAAAAGATTTATATGACCAGAAAGCAGCCATGGCCAAAGCCTTGATGAAAGATAAAAACCACGACTATGGAGAGGCCTGGCGGGAGATGAGTCAGGAAAGTTTTGTAGATCTCTCCCTTTCTAAAATTTTAAGGATCAAACAAATTATTTCTAATGAAGGAGTGACTTTAGTTAGCGAAGGTGTAGATGCAAACTTGTTTGATATTTTGAATTATGCTGTTTTTGGTTTGATATTAATAAGTGAAGGAAAACATTAAAACGATTTTGAGATGAAAGTTTTTGTTACCGTTGCGAGAATTTTTACAGGAGTATTATTTGTTTTTTCAGGATTGGTAAAAGCAATAGACCCGAAGGGATTAGCTTTTAAAATGCAGGAATTTTTTGAAGCATGGAGTGGCAGTGGTTTTATGCCCGGACTGATGAAAATTTTTGATACCTATGCATTATCTTTCTCAATAATAATGATAACGCTTGAAGTTATTGTAGGAGTAGCACTGCTCATAGGGTGGAAGAAGAAATTCACCGTCTCTGTATTATTGTTGTTGATGATCTTCTTTACTTTCTTAACTTCCTATGTTTTATTTACCGGCAAAATTAGAGCTTGTGGTTGCTTTGGCGATTGCATTCCGCTAACGCCTGTGCAAACATTTACGAAAGATGTAGTGTTACTTGTGTTGTCTTTTTTCCTTTTACTAAATTTAAAATACATTTCGCCAATTGCGAAACCATTCTTTTCTTTTTTATATATTTTATCAGCCACCATCCTTATTTTATTTTTGCAATGGTATGTGTTGCGCAATTTGCCTTTGGTAGATTGTCTTCCTTATAAAAAAGAAAATAATTTAATTGAATTACGCAAGATGCCCGCGGATGCTGTTCCTGATAAATATGATTATCTTTTTATTTATAAAAAAGATGGAACACAAAAAGAATTTAAGGCAGATGCCACCCCTGACAGTACATGGGAATTTGTCGATAGAAAACAAACACTTACACAGAAAGGAAGTAATAATATTCCGGTGATAAGTGATTTCTCACTAACAACAGAAAGCGGTACAGATACTACAAATGACATTCTAAATACTTCGGGCAAATACTATCTGTTCTACATTAAAGAACTTGAAACTTATCCTCAAAATTGGGATGAGGATCTTGTTTTAATAAACAGATTTTTAGCTGCAGGGAAAAAAGTGATGATCGTTACAGCTCAATTAACTCCGGTAAAAGAACGACTAAAGAAATTAAATAATAAATATATCCACAACCTGATTTTTTTAACATGCGATGCGACAGTTATGAAAACAGTTGCCAGAGTAAACCCGACATTATATCTCATGAATGGGCCAATTGTAAAAAATAAATGGAGTTGGACAGCGTTTAAAAATCTTAATTAAAATTTCGTCATTTGAATTCGATTTCTAAAAAATTATTGTACGCATTATTGGTATTGCCGGGTGTTCTCGCCTTGGTTTTTGTTATGTTTCAGGGCTTTGGAGATCCTGCGAGGCTTATAGTTGGACAGACAGGTGATAAAAAAACGTTGGATAATATAAGAAAAGATCTTTACCTCGATCAACCTAAATGGAAACAGTTTTTATTATACGTTAATGATGTTTCCCCAATTGCCATCCATTCAACAGACGATATTAAAAAGAAAAAATTAAAAGGTTTTTTTTTCGGCGGCGAAAGAAAAATTGGATTTAAAATACCTTATCTGCGCCAAAGTTACCAGACAAAAAAAGATACGACCGCAGTATTGGCCGAAGCCCTACCTGCAACTTTCATACTCGCATTAACTGCAATGCTTTTCGCATGTTTTTTTGGAATTTTACTAGGCGTGATATCAGCCATTAAAAAGGATACATGGATAGATAAAACTGCTGTCATTGCAAGCATTGCGGGTATTTCAGCACCGTCTTTTTTTATTGCAATTATTATTGCTTATTTATTCGGTTACCTTTTTCACAGCTATACAGGTTTAAACATTACAGGAAGTTTGCACGAGATAGATGAGGTATCGGGCGAAAAATATTTGGCAATTAAAAACCTTGTATTACCTGCATTTACCTTGGGCATTCGTCCGCTCGCTGTCATAGCTCAACTTACCCGAGGCTCCATGCTCGATGTTTTACAACAAGATTTTATTCGTACCGCATACGCAAAAGGATTATCAAAACGAACCGTTATTTTTAACCATGCGCTACGCAATGCGCTCAATCCTATTGTAACAGCTATTACAGGCTGGTTTGCAGAATTATTAGCAGGTGCTTTTTTTGTTGAATATATCTTTGGCTGGAAAGGGATAGGAAAAGTAACAGTAAATGCTTTGGAGAAATTAGATTATCCGGTTGTAATGGGTGCAGTTTTGTTGAGTGCCATCATATTTATAGCGATTAATATTTTGGCAGATATACTTTATGGAATAATTGATCCAAGAGTAAATGCATAAAAAAACCGTTACTAAAAGTAACGGCTCTTAAATATTTAATTATAAAAGATTATCCTTTGCCTAAAACCACTACCAAAGCATAAATTACGCCTGGTAAAAAGAACAATAAGGTAAGTATAAGCGAAATCCAAAATTTATTATTAATTTTTCCTTCGTGAAGATATACTGCCAAAGGTGGTAAAAGAATGGCAAGTATAACTAACAACAAAGTATTCGTGCTAGGCTCGCTGCCTGATTTTTTTGCCTTCTTAAATTCCTTTAATTCTTTTTTAACTTCTTTTATTCGATTGTTTCTTTCTGATTTACGAATGTTTCTAAATTCGTTGAATGCTTCTTTTGCAGAAAATTCAGGCGAGCTTACAGGGGCGAATGGTACAACAACAGATGGCGCGGGAGTAATACCAGGATTAAAACGTTTTGAAATATTGTCAATTAAATTTGCAGCATCAATTGAATTTGCAAAAAGGCTTAATAATGTAAAAGCCAAAATGAATTTGCGAAAATTTTTTTTCATAAGTTAGGTTTTAAAAGTTTTGTTTGTTAATTGACTTTAACAAATATCAGTCCATTTTATTTTAAAATTAAAAGTGTGGTATAATATTTTCACCTAATAGTGAAACAAACTTTTAAATTATGAAATTGACGATTTGCATTTTTGCAATTGCTGCAAGCATTACAGTTATCAGCTGTAACAATGAAAAAAAACAAGATCAGGTTCTAACAACGACAGATACATCTATATCTGTAAAAGATGTTGCAGTAAAATCAATGACTGAAGGAACGAAAAAAACAATTACAACCCAGGAAGTTCCGGATACTATCGAGTATGTATTTAAAGAAAAATATCCTAAAGCCGTATCTCCCGTGTGGGTGGAATACACTGCCGTAGAAACTGATGAACTTCCTATGGATAACAGTTATTATTATGTAACATTTCAAGACAGAGGAACTGATGTAACCTCATGGTATAACAATTTAGGAGATTGGGTAAAAACATCTACAAGAATTCCCGGCGATTCCCGTTTGCCCGATGCAGTTAACAAAACATTAAACGAACAATATCCAGGTTATAAGATAGAAGAAATTAGCAAGGAGAATGACAAAAATATGGATATGTATGAAATCAAGCTTAACAAAGGAGAGGAAAAAGCCAAATTAAAAGTATTGCCAAATGGTGAAGTTTTTAAAAGAAAAGAAAAATAAGATTTGACCTCATAAAAAATAAAATCCTGCCTCAAAGGCGGGATTTTTTATTTAAAGCAACCTTTACCTCTTCCTAAATACATTGTTTAATAAAACTTACATTTGCAATCAAAAAAAACACATGCAAGAAGTATATATTCTCTCCGCTGTTCGCACGCCTATTGGTAGTTTCGGTGGCTCGTTAAAAGATTTATCAGCTACGCAATTGGGAGCTGCTGCAATTAAAGGCGCTCTGGAAAAAAGTGGATTAAAGGCGGAACAAATTGAAGATGTACTAATGGGTTCTGTAATACAGGCAAATCTTGGGCAAGCTCCTGCAAGACAAGCAGCAAAATTAGCGGGTTTACCGAACGAAGTAAATTGTACAACCATAAATAAGGTTTGTGCAAGTGGTATGAAATCGATTTCACAAGCGGCACAAAGTATCATGCTCGGCGATGCAGATATCGTAATTGCGGGTGGTATGGAGAGTATGAGTAATGTTCCTTTTTACACCGAAAATATGCGTTGGGGAAATAAATATGGCAATGTGCAATTGATTGATGGGCTTGCAAAAGACGGTTTAACTGATGTGTACGATGGTAAGGCGATGGGCAATGCTGCTGAGTTCTGTGCGACTAGTTGTGGCATAAGCAGAGAAGATCAGGATGCTTTTGCAATCGAGAGTTATAAGCGTTCTCAGGCAGCTACAAATGAAGGCAAATTTGAAAATGAAATCGTACCGGTTTCTATTCCGCAGAGAAAAGGTGATCCAATTGTTTTTTCAAAAGACGAAGAACCTTTCAATGTAAAGTTTGATAAAATTGCAGGCCTTAAAGGTGCATTTGTAAAAGATGGAACCGTAACTGCTGCAAATTCCAGTACAATGAATGATGGTGCAGCTGCAGTAGTTTTGATTAGCAAAAGAAAAATGGAAGAGTTAGGTTTAAAACCAATCGGTAAAATTGTTAGTTATGCTGATGCAGAACAGGCACCTGAATTGTTTACAACTACTCCTTCTATTGCAGTACCGAAAGCCGTTGAAAAAGCAGGTTTAAAAATGGAGAATATTAGTTTTTGGGAATTAAATGAAGCCTTTGCAGTTGTAGGTGTGGAGAATTCAAAACGTATGAAACTCGATGCTTCAAAAGTTAATGTAAATGGAGGGGCGGTTTCTATTGGCCATCCATTAGGAGCAAGCGGTGCAAGAATAATTGTGACGTTATTAAATGTTCTAAAGCAGAATAATGCTAAATATGGCGCTGCCGGAATTTGTAATGGAGGTGGCGGTGCAAGTGCTATGGTGATTGAAAATATTTAATTATATAAAGTTAGAACTTGAGCATTGGGTATTGAAAATTGATTATTGAGCATTTTTTTAATGTGATAATAATCAATAATCAATGAACAATTTTCAATAATCAAATAAGAAGATCGATCAATGAGAATTGACTCATATTTGCTAGTCTAATCTTGATACAATAAATTTGCTTTGAATAGATGGTTGAACATCTAAATACTAAATACTCAATACTAAATACTCAATACTAATTATGCGTCAAATAGCGTTCAGAGAGGCTCTCAGAGAAGCCATGCAGGAAGAAATGAGAAAGGATGAAAGGGTTTTTTTGATGGGAGAGGAGGTAGCGGAATACAACGGTGCATACAAAGTGAGCCAGGGAATGCTGGAAGAGTTTGGTGAAAAACGAATCATTGATACGCCTATTGCCGAGCTTGGATTTACAGCTATTGCAGTTGGTGCAGCACAAAACGGTCTTCGCCCTATTGTTGAATTTATGACATGGAACTTTGCAGTGTTAGCATTAGATCAAATTTTAAATACAGCTTCTAAAATGCTTGCCATGAGTGGCGGACAGGTTGGTTGCCCAATTGTTTTTCGTGGTGCTAATGGTAGTGCCGGACAACTAGGTGCACAACATAGTACTGCGTTTGAAAGTATGTATGCAAATATTCCTGGACTGAAAGTTATTTCTGTTAGTAATCCATACGACGCAAAAGGTTTATTGAAAGCTGCAATAAGAGATGATGATCCGGTAATGTTTATGGAGAGTGAAGTAATGTATGGCGAAAAAGGCGATGTGCCTGAGGAAGAATATGTTTTACCTATTGGCAAATGTTTTATAAAAAGAGAAGGTAAACATGTAACCATAGTTTCATTTAATAAAATGATGAAAGTGGCATTAGGTGCTGCAGAAGAATTAGCAAAAGAAGGAATTGAAGCCGAAGTAATTGATGTAGCAACCATTCGTCCGCTGGATTGGTTTACCATTTTAGAAAGTGTAAAAAAGACAAACCGTTTGGTAATTGTAGAAGAGCAGTGGCCGTTTGCATCGGTAAGTTCTGAAATTGCTTATCGCATACAAAAAGAAGGATTCGATTATTTGGATGCGCCTATCCGCAGAATAACTTCGGTAGATGCGCCAATGCACTACGCACCAAATTTGGTTGCATTGTATTTACCGAATATTGAACGAACAGTGAAACTTGTAAAAGAAGTGATGTACATGAAAAAATAACTTAAAAAGCCCGAAAGAAATTTCGGGCTTTTTGTTGGGGTTAATTCACAACTTAGAAAGGTTTATTAATTATAATATTTTATACGCCTCATTTTAATTGAGCTACAAATTTTTAAACTTATATAATTACTTTTTGCAGAGTTTAAATAAATTATCTGCTAAAATTTCTATTTCTGAATACCTATCAGGTTTTGTAAAATATGGCACTCCCTGCTCTTTAAAAAATAAAATATCATTAGGGTTTTGTCCAGAGGAAAGTATCGCTACCGGAATATTACGTAAAGTGTCTTTGGTTTTTATAATATTAAAAATCTCTCTCCCAGATAGAAAAGGCATGTTTAAGTCAAGTACTATTAAACACAAGCTCTGCGTTAAATCATTGTCGTTATCCATAATTTCAAGCGCTTCCGCTCCGTTATTTGCATAAACTATATTTATTATCCCATCAGTTTTAAGCATTGCTTCTTTAAATAATTCTCTATCATCAACATCATCATCAACATAAATAATTGTTCTTTTTTTGTCCATGAAATAATATAAGTTTTACGGTAATCTTTTATTGGTTTAATGGTAATTGAATTACAAATTTTGTGTACTGTCCTTTTTTGGCTTCGATGGATATAGATCCATTGTGATTTTCTATTATCTTCTTTGATAGTGAAAGTCCAATACCTAAACCATTATCTGGCTTAAGAACCCTAAATAATTCAAATACTTGCTCATTAAAATTTTCATCAATCCCTATACCTAAATCTTTAAATTCAATTTTAATATAAGAAGCATACTTATACTTTCCGGTAAGTTGTTTAAATTTATTAAGTAATAGAGATGTGTGAGTAATCTCAATCTCTACTAAATTTTCTTGTTTTCTAAACTTTACAGCATTTTTAAAAAGTTCTGTTATTAAAAAATGCAATTGTTCCTTATTCCCATCTATAGTCGGCATTAATTCTAACTCCAATAAAATATTAATACCGGGATTAACATCTACAATTTCTTGCTTAATTGAATAAATCAATTTGCCCAAATCCACCTGTTCAATTTCCATCCCATCTTTCGTTAGCCACAAGTATTGCTGCAGCCCATTAAGTTTATTGTTTAATTCTTCAACAGCTTTTCTAATTTTTTGTGGGGATGTAAATTGGATTTCGTTGTTGTTACTCAATGAGCTTTCACCGGAATAAAGCATGAGTTTTCTTATAGGTTCCTGTAATGTATGGGTAGCTAGATGTGTAAATTGCCTCAGGTCTTCATTCTGATTGTTAAATAATGCAATCTGGTAGTCAAGCTGTTCTGCGTTTTTTTCTAACTCTATCTTAGTAGCTTTTAAAACTTCATTTTCGTTCAAAGCTTTTTCTGCCACTTTTTTTGCAGCTATGATTTCCTCTTCAAATTTCTTCCGGTTATTAACAGAAACACCGGCAAACTGGTAAAAAAAATCGCCATCGTTATCTATACGTTCTGCATTAATTAATATTGGTAAATGTTCTCCATTTTTAGTAAGTAAGGTAATATAAATTTCTTTTGCGTGTCCTTGTATTTCAAGTAAAGGATACAAATGCGTTTGCTGAAATATTCTTGTACTTAATGTAAAAAACTTTTCTAATTTACTATCTAAAAGTTCCGATTTTTCATAACCTAAATAATTGCAAAGTGTATTATTTACATTTATTAACGAACCATTCGCCAAAGCCGAAAAATAAATGCAGGGTATATCGTCGTAAATGTCATTCACTCCCTTAGTTCAAAAAACTTTTCATTGACTGTATCACTTCATTTGGGTGGCTCATGTGTGCACAATGACCTGTAACATTCATTATGCTTAGTTTGCTATCAATAAAATTATCGTGCAAATAATTTCCAACTGAAATTGGAGCAAGCATGTCGTCTGATGCCTGTAATACCAATGTAGGTAATTTATTAAATTTTAAATCTTTACGATTGTCACTGAAAAATGTAACTTCTGCAAAACGGCGGGCTATAATGGGGTCTGTGGAGCAAAAGCTTTGTGTTAGTTCTAATGCCAATTCAGGTTTTTCGGCATTACCTATTATATTGGGTGCAAAAAAGTTGGCCCAGCCCATATAATTTTTATCCATCATATCTAACAAATCTTCAACATCTTTTCTTTGAAATCCGCCAATATAATCTCCATCATTTATGTAACTCGGTGAGGGACTCACCATAATAATTTTGCTGAATAATTTTGGTTGCTCGTTAGCAGCCAACATTCCAATCATGCAGCTAACAGAATGGCCAACATATATTATATTACTTAGTTTAAGTTCTTCACATATATCTAATACATCTTTAGCATAACCTTCTAATGTACTATATCGTTCGGCATTATAAGCTGTGCTATCAGAACTACCTGAACCAACGTAATCGAACAAAACAATTTTATAATTGTCTTTAAAAGCTGGAATGATGTGTCGCCACATATTTTGGTCACAACCGAACCCGTGCGCAAACATTATGACCTCATTGCCATTACCTAAAATATTTACATTATTTCTAATTGATATCGGTAATTGCATAGTTAAAAGTTAGTAAAGAATCAATCTTTAAAATTAAAAGCAAATTACGATTTCATAAATTTTATTTCAGATAAATATTATTAAAAATGAGGATGAATGATTTTTTACGTTGAAAATGTGAATAAGTTAAATTATGCAAATGCTTCGGGATATAATTTTTTGGCTTTTTGAAATATACCGGAAGAAATATTTTTTCCAGAAACATAGATGATTATACCAACAAATAAAAATACACTGAAAGATATTTTAAAACCTGTCGTTGCATGGTTGTTTTCATCAAAAAAAACTTCAAGATATCTCATCAACATAAACTGTAAATAAAGCATACTCCCAAAACTGAATGCAGGTAAGTTTTGAAGCATTAAAAGATTTTTCTTTTTTCCTACTTTGGTTTTGCGTTTGTTTAATGGGTTCCAGTAAAATTTAATTAGGTTGAAACTTCCATTACAAGCTATATCTACACAGTATAAAGAAAGCGTTAATACAGCAAGCGCTTTAATATTTACTTGCAGTGCAATAGTAAGTATAACAGCGAGTATGGCGAAACTTCTTACAACATTTGGCCAAGTAAACTGGGTGCGAATCTCTTTCCACAACAATTTATTATTTCCTTTTCTTAGTGAATCTTCTTTCTCTCTTACAATTTGTGCAAAACCAAAAATACCAAACTCTGCATAAACATTGCCTAAAGCTCGGTCGAAGGAAAGTGATGGATCAAGTTCCATTTCTGCTTCTATTTTATTGGCAAGATGGTCGACTAGTTCCACCTGTAAATCGTACCAACGTACAAATTTCTTCTCTGTAAATAAAAAAAGTTGCTGTATTTGCTCCTGTGAAAGTGTCATTTTACAAAGCTGGTTTTAAGTTTAATATTTGTTGCATTTGCTCAATAAAAGCGGCTACTTCCTTCAACTTATTACTGGTTTCTTTCTTACCTTTTTTAGTAAGTGAATAATATTTTCTGTTTCTGTTACCAATGTTTTGCATGTTTACTTCCAATAATCCATCTGCCTCCAATTTATGTAGTGACGGGTATAAAGCTCCTTCAGTTAAAACCATTTTTCCATCGCTTAAATCCATCACCTTTTTGGTGATCTCGTACCCATACATTTTATCGTGCTCACTTAAAAGTTTAAGCAAAATCGTGGTAAGAGAGCCTTTAAATAACTGGTTAGATTGTTTCACTGGTCAAATATACATAAGATTCTTATGTATCAAAAAAATTAAAGATTTTTTTCAAACTTCAATGTTGTATCTGTTGAAGAATGTTTTAATGGTGAAGGGCTGGCGGATAGCAGCGGAAAGCCCACAGTGGAGCGCAGCGAAACGAGGACTTGCAGCGAATAGCCGCTTTAAATGATGATACTTTACCAAATGCCAACAGCCCCAAATCAAAATAATTCTTAATTGGTAAATCGTATGCTAAGGAATAAGAATTTTAAAAATTTTAATAAAGTAAATTTGTATTTCAATTTAGATAAATGGCATATAGCTCTCTGGAAGAATGTTTATTGGATTTAGAAAAAAACGGCCAATTGCTGCGCATAAAAGAAGAAGTTGATCCCTATCTGGAAATGGCATCTATACATTTGCGAGTATATGCTGCAGGTGGCCCGGCAATTTTATTTGAAAAAGTAAAGGGTTCAAAATTTAGAGCAGCCTCCAACATTTTTGGCACTTTACAAAGAAGTGAATTTATTTTTAGAAACACGTTGGGGCATGTAAGAAATTTAATTGACCTAAAAAATAATCCTGTTGAAGCCATAAAAAAACCGTTTAAAAATATAGCCACATTGGCAGCAGGTTTTAAAGCATTGCCATTAAAAAATCCTTTAGAAAAACCTGTATTGTACGAAGAAATAAAAGTGAGTGAAATACCACAGATCGTCCACTGGCCAATGGATGGGGGAGCTTATGTAACATTGCCACAAGTGTATACTGAAGATATTGACAAGCCCGGAATTATGAATGGCAACATGGGTATGTATCGCATTCAACTTTCAGGAAATGATTATATAAAGGATGAAGAAATTGGTTTGCACTACCAACTGCACCGCGGTATTGGTGTGCACCAAACAAAAGCAAATGCAAAAGGAGAAGCATTAAAAGTGAGTGTGTTTGCCGGTGGGCCACCATCGCATTCTGTTGCCGCTGTTATGCCATTGCCAGAAGGGTTAAGTGAGGCAACTTTTGCAGGAGCGTTAGGTGGCAGGCGTTTTAGATATATTTATAAAGATGGTTTTTGTGTGAGTACCGATGCAGATTTTGTAATTACCGGTACAGTGCAACCACAACAAAATAAACCCGAAGGTCCGTTTGGTGACCACCTTGGTTATTATAGTTTGCAACATGATTTTCCATTAATGAAAGTGCATAAAGTGTATGCCCGTAAAAATGCTATTTGGCCTTTTACCGTTGTCGGCAGACCGCCACAGGAAGATACCAGTTTCGGGCAGTTGATACATTCCATTACCGGCAGTGCTTTGCAAAATGAAATACCTGGATTGATAGAAGTGAATGCGGTAGATGCTGCGGGTGTGCATCCACTTTTACTGGCAATTGGTAGTGAGCGTTACACACCTTACACGCCTGCAACGCAGCCCGCTGAAATACTCACCATTGCAAATCATATTTTAGGAACCGGGCAATTGAGTCTGGCTAAATTTTTATTTATAACTGCCGATGCTACTAAAAGTATTGACACGCATAACATAGAGAAATATTTTATCTTTTTGCTGGAAAGAATCAACCTAAAAAGAGATATTCATTTTTATACAAATACTACAATTGATACGTTGGATTACTCCGGTACATCCATTAACAGCGGTAGTAAAGTTGTGTTTGCAGCTAATGGCGTAGTTAAAAGAACATTGGGTACAACGTTGCCAAATTGCTTGAAAGAATTAAGAGCTAAAATAATTATGGCAGGAGTTGTCGCCATACAAACAAACGCATTTACAACTTATAATGAAGCTCATAAAGAACTTGAAACTATTAACAAACAATTGAAAAATTTTGAAGCTGAGCTTGATCAATTTCCCATTATAGTGTTGTGTGATGATGCAACCTTTACAGCAGAAAAATTAAATAACTTTTTATGGGTTACGTTTACACGTTGTAATCCATCGCATGATATATATGGCGTGAATAGTTTTACAGAAAATAAGCATTGGGGCTGTACTTCCGTTATTTTTGATGCTAGAATGAAACCACACAATGCGCCTGTTTTGGTGTTGGATGAAAAAGTGGAGAGGAGAGTGGATGAGGTTTTGGAACGGGCGGGTTTTGGGAAGGTGTAGGTTGTAAGTTATTAAGTGGTAAGTTTTTAATTATTAGGTTGTAGTTATGTATTTTAGGTTTTGTAGTACTTTAACTTAAGCGCTTTACAGTGATTTCATCCTGTTAATATAAAATAATTCTCCTGATACTTTTGGTAAAACTATTATTGATATTCGATTCTAATAACAAATAATGAAATTATTAATCTATTTATTTTCCACTCTTTTTATTTTACAAAGTTGCAAAGCCCAAAAGCTTGCAACACTTGCTGCGAATAAAGATAACAACACATTGCTCTGGGAAATATCTGGTAACGGATTAAAGAAGCCTAGCTATATGTTTGGTACGTTTCACATTTTGTGTAAAGATGATATACAGTTTAGTGCAAATTTACAAACAGCATTAAAGGGTTCGCAGGAAGTATACTTTGAAATGGATTTAGATGATCCCAAAAATACACTTGGTGGTATGTTTTTTATGAACATGAAAGACAAAACGCTAAATGATTTATATACTACAGAAGAGTTAAAAAAGCTCACAAAATTTTACAAGGATTCTCTTAAAATGAACCTGAGTTATTTTAATAAGATGAAACCAATGATGCTCTCTGCCATGCTTTATCCACGCATGATGCCTTGCAAAACACCAAGCGGTGTGGAAATGGAATTGATGAGTATTGCTAAGAAAGAAAATAAAGAAATTTTAGGTTTTGAAACAATTGAATTTCAATCTTCCATATTTGATAGTATTCCTTATGGTGTGCAAGCCAAAGATTTATTAAAGAGTATTGATAGTATGGCCCAATACAAAGTGTATTTTAATAAAATGGTGAATGTTTATAAGAACCAACAGACAGATAGTTTGGTAGCAATTGTAAATGATAAAACATTTTCTGATGGTGAAAATAACGATGCACTTTTAAAAAACAGAAATGTAAATTGGGTAAATCAAATAAAAAACATTTTGCCGAAAAGCAATATTTTTATGGCTGTTGGTGCTGCTCATTTATTTGGTAACAATGGCTTGATAGATTTGTTGAGGAAAGAAGGGTACACGGTAAAAGCAATAGAAAATAGTGTAAAATAATTGTTCGCTATATTAGCACGATTAAACACTTAAAATAAAAATGAAAACATTCTTTAAAAGGTTTTTAGTAATCTTATTAGTAGCATTTGTAATTATTCAATTTTTTCGACCTGAAAAGAATGTCTCATCGGTTGCTGCCGTGCACGACATTTCCACTAAATATGCAATACCGACAGATGTGCAGGCTACTTTAAAAGCTAGTTGTTACGACTGCCACAGTAACAACACAAAATATCCATGGTACAATAACATGCAACCCGTTGCATGGTTCTTGGCAGACCATGTAAAAGAAGGAAAAAAAGAATTAAATTTTAATGAGTTTACATCATACAGCATTGGAAAGCAATACAGAAAATTAGAAGCTATTAATGGCGAGGTTCAAGATGAAGCAATGCCAATAGAATCCTATACATTCATTCACAGAGATGAAAAACTTACAGAGTTACAAAAAGCGGGTATTAAAGCTTGGGTTACCATTTTGCGAGATTCCATAAAAGCCCAATACCCTGCAGATAGTTTGGTTAGAAAGCAAAAGCCAAAGCCAACAAGTGTTTAGGAAGTAGTAAATATTTTAAAAATGCTAAACAAAACAAGATCTAGTGATCTAAAAATAATTGAATGTCCTCGTGATGCTATGCAGGGATGGCCTCACTTTATTCCAACCGAAAAGAAAATTGCCTATTTAAATAAGTTATTGAAAGTTGGTTTCGATACCATTGATTTTGGAAGTTTTGTTTCCCCAATGGCTATTCCGCAGATGGCAGATACGAAGGAGGTAATTTGTAATTTGGAATTGAGTGAAACAAAAACAAAGTTACTAGCAATTATTGCAAATGAGCGTGGCGCAAATGATGCCGTAAAATTTGAAAAAATAGATTACCTCGGTTTCCCGTTTTCAATTTCAGAAACCTTTCAATACCGAAATACAAACTCATCAGTTGATGAATCTTTACATAGGGTAGCAGATATACAAAAGTTATGTGTCGAACACAATAAAGAATTGGTCGTATATATTTCTATGGGCTTTGGCAATCCTTATGGCGATGAATATAGCCAAGAAATTGTATTGAAACGGACAAAACAGGTTGAAGAACTTGGTGTAAAAATTATTTCAATTGCTGATACAGTTGGTTTAGCAACTGCTGATGAAGTGAGAGATTTGATGGAAAAGATGATACCGATTTTTAAAGATATCGAACTGGGCGTTCACTTGCATTCTGCCCCTGAAAATCGTATTGCAAAGCTGGAAGCAGCTTTAAATGCAGGTTGTAAGCGATTCGATTCAGCTTTAAAAGGAATTGGCGGCTGCCCAATGGCGGGTAATGATTTGGTGGGTAATATGGATACGGAAGTAATGCTAAATTATTTTGGCGAACGGGGAGAACAGCTCAATATTGACGAAGCTGCTTTGCAGGAGTGCAGTAGAATGGCTAGTGAAATTTTTGTTTAGCTTAACTTGCATGCTTTAGCTTTTTAAAAGATTCACTTTATGCAATTTCGCTCAGAGTTTACCCCCAAACCGTTTTCTGAAAAAATAAAATTATCAGATTCGTTGCTTTTGGTTGGCTCTTGCTTTACTGAGCAAATTGGTAAAAAATTAGTAGCCCACAAGTTTAAAACTTTAGAAAATCCTAACGGCATTTTATTTAACCCAATAAGCATTGCCAAGGCAATAAAAAGTTATACAAACGACAAACATTTTACCGAAGAAGATTTGTTTTTTTACAACGAATTATGGGCAAGTAGAGAACACCATACCCGGTTTTCTCATCCTGATAAATTACAAGCTTTACAAAATATAAATACCGAGCACAAAGCTGCAACTGATTTTATTAAAACGGCAAATTGGATTTTGATTACACTTGGTTCTGCCTTTGTTTATGAGTGGAAAGATATTGAAGCCACAAGTAGTTACGATAACGTAGCTGCTAATTGCCATAAAATTCCAACAGATAAATTTAACAGGAGGCTGCTAAGTACAGTAGAAATTGTAACCTTTTTAAAAGAAATGCAAAATGCTGTGCTTGCCGTTAACCCAAATGCAAAATTTATTTTTACTGTTAGTCCTGTAAGGCACTTAAGGGAAGGTTTTATTGAAAACAACAGGAGTAAGTCTGCGCTTATACAGACGGTGCACGAGCTTACAAACAACGATAATGTTTTTTACTTTCCCGCATACGAGTTGGTAATTGATGATTTAAGAGATTACCGTTTTTTTGCAGAAGACCTTGTTCACCCTAATTATACAGCTACAAATTATGTATGGGAAAAGTTTGTGCCCTGCGTAATTGATGAGGCATCGCTACAAATAATGAAAGAAATAAATGAAATTAATGCCGCAGTAAACCACAAGCCCTTCAACCCTACATCGCTATCTCATAAAAAGTTTATACAAACCAATTTTGAGAAAGTTCTTACACTTTCTCAAAAATATTCGTACCTCGATTTTACAAAAGAGCTTAACTATTTTAGTGAACTAAACCATTAAAGCTTTTTCTTTTTCTACTGTCTTTTCCAAAATTGCTGATAACGCTTCTACAGATTTATAAAGTTCTTCAAAACTATTTGCCATGTAATAAGTTGGCTGGAGGCTGCTTTTATCAAATGGCAGGTAAAGTATTTCTTCCAGATTAAACTCCTTTATTTCTACTGCTGAATTTTCGAAAATACGGTTGCTTTCTCCGAAGGACGAGATAATGCCTGCACCAAATATTTTAATTTCGTTGTTTTCTTTTACTAAGCCAAACTCTATGCTGTACCAATAAAACCTTTCAATCAAATCTATACACTCAGCGGAAAAAGCATATTTTTTGCCAAGCAAACCAACCTTGTGCACGAATGCTGCATAATCTTTATCACATAAAATTGGTAGGTGTCCAAACACATCATGAAACATATCTGGCTCTTCTAAATAATCCAATTCTTCCGGCTGTCTTAACCAAGTGCTTGCGGCAAACTTTTTTTCTGCTAGTAGGGTTAAAAAATCAGTAGCAGGGATAAACCCTTCCACAATATGTATTTGCCAACCGGTACGCTCCAATAAAGCATTTGAAAAATTGGCAAGTTTTGGTATGGCATCTGTATTGAAAATATCTTTTAATAATTCGATGCTGCTGTTGTGGAGTGTAGTGCCTTTTTGCAAAAGATTTGCTTGCTGTCTACTAAAAAGTTCCTTCCAAACCCATTGTTGTTCTGGTGTGTAACCTTCGTAATGCTGTATCATTAATTAATTTTTAGGTATAAAAAAACCGGCTTGTAAAACAAGCCGGCTAAGAATATAATAATTATACAAATATTACACTGCCGGCTGTTGCTGGTAGTAATAATAATAAGTATAAGTTGTTTGCATCATTGTAATGTAAAACTAAGCAAGAATTTTTAATCAAACGCACAAAATTATTTTTAATGAATTCTATCGCCTCTTACTTCCACACTGTTTATTAATTCTTTTTCAAAAGCAAGCCATTGTTTCCATCTCGTTCTAACCATTTCTTTTGGTAAATAATGTTCGGCAAGATTTATAAACAGTGTATAATGTCCAGCTTCGCTCTCCATAAATTTTCTGTAAAATTTACGCATGTAGTCGTCATCTAAACCTTCACTCAACCTTTTAAAACGCTCACAGCTTCGGGCTTCTATTAATGCCATAATAAGCATCTGGTCTAAAAAATGCTGGTCTCTACTACCGCCTTTAATTATAAATTTCAACAATTCGTTTACATAAACATCTTTGCGTTGTCTGCCGAGCACCAAATTCCGTTTTTTTAACTCTGCCAATACCTGTCTAAAGTGTCCCCATTCTTCTGTTACTATTGGGCTTAATTCTTCTACCAATAATTCTTTTTCTGAATTTTTTTGAATGAGTGTAATACAGGTCGTTGCTGCTTTTTGTTCACAATAGGCATGGTCGGTCAAAATTTCTTCTAACTGCATTTCTGCAAGGTTTACCCAACGTGGATCTGTTGGTAATTGTAACCCAAGAATATTTTTTACATCTAAATTTTCCATTCAGGCCTAACATTTTTGCAAATATAACATCGTAGTGATGGAAAAAAATGTCGAAAAAAGATAAAAAGTTGAAGGCCTACGCCCGATTGCAGCGGCTACCCCGGTGAAGGTTTGTGCGTGGCTTTGTGCCGGAGTAATAGCGTAAAGCGGGACAAATGTTGAAAAGAGATTTGTGCTGACGTTCAAAAAACCTTTGCAATTGTATTTTAAAAAACTCTAAATTACGTGCACAATATTTTATATGCGTATAATACCATTTCTACTTTCTGCAATAGCAACCGCTGTACTCATAATTATCTTAAATACAAAAATGGTAGCTCCAGCGCCATTAGGTGCTTTGTTATCGCCACAACATGGCTTATGGCAAAATGCGGAACCTGCTAATAAAGATTTTTCGGCTGACTTAAAGTTTACTGAACTTAAAGGTAAAGCCTCAGTTTATTTTGACGAGAAATTAGTGCCACATGTTTTTGCAGAACAGGAAAACGATGTATATTTTGTACAAGGCTATTTGCATGCAAAATTTAGGTTGTTTCAAATGGAGTTACAGACGAATGTGGCAGCAGGGCGTGCCGCTGAAATGGTAGGCGAGGTTGCATTGAAGCACGATCAGGAATTTAGAAGACTTGGAATGGTGTATGCTGCTGAAATTGCATTGAAAGAAACAGAGCAAAATGAAACTACAAAATCGAGTTGCGACGCCTATACCGCGGGTGTAAATGCATATATAAATACATTAACTGAAAGTACTTTGCCGGTGGAGTATAAGTTACTTGGTATAAAACCTGAAAAATGGAGCAATTTAAAAATTGCATTATTTTTAAAATTAATGAGCAACGACCTTGCTGCGCATGATATTGATTTTGAAATGACAAATGCAAAGCAATTTTTTACTAAGGCAGATTTTGATTTATTGTATCCATCAGTGCAGGATTCGTTGGATCCCATCATTCCGAAAGGAACGATTTATGCGGCTCCGGCTATGAAACCAATTGCGCCACCCAATGTAGATTCTTTGTATATAAACAAGGGATTTGTTGCTGTAGAGGAATTTGAAAAACCAAATCCTGCTAATGGTAGCAACAACTGGGCTGTAAGTGGCAGTAAAACAAAAAGTGGTGCACCTATTCTTTGCAATGATCCACACCTTGGGTTAAATCTGCCATCTATTTGGTACGAAATGCAATTGTCTACGCCTAGTTTTAATGCTTATGGTGCTACTTTTCCGGGAGCGCCTAGTGTTATTATTGGCTTTACAGATAGTTGTGCTTGGGGTGTTACTAATGGTGGTAGAGATGTGAGAGATTATTATGAAATAAAATTTAAGGATGAAAGCAGAAAAGAATATTGGTTTAACAATGAGTGGAAACAAACGACTTTTAGAATTGAAGAAATAAAAATTGCTGGAAAACCTTCAGTATTAGATACTGTTGCATACACTGTGTTTGGGCCTGTGATGTATGATAAAAACTTTAATGGTGGTAGACAAACGAACAATAAAAATTATGCTGTAAGATGGAAAGCGCATGATAAAAGCAATGATTTATTGATGTTTAATTTAATGAACCATGCAAAAAATTACAATGATTATTTAGCAGCAGTTGTAAATTTAAAAGTGCCCGGTCAAAATGTAGCCTTTGCTAGCAAAGCAGGTGATATTGCCATGAGAACGCAAGGGGAGTGGCCTGCTAAATGGAAAGGACAAGGAGATTATATAATGCCGGGTGAAGACAGTTCTTATATGTGGCAAAGCATGATTCCTCAAAATGAAATCCCTTTTCAATTTAACCCAGAAAGAGGTTTTGTAAGCAGCGCAAACCAAAAGCCTGCAGACTCTACTTATGCTTATTATTTAGGCAGAGAATACCCGGTAGCTCGTGGGTTAATTATTAATAAACGACTTAGCGGAATGCAGCAAATTACGCCACAAGATATGATGGCGCTGCAAACAGACAACTACAATATTTATGCAGAGGAATTGGTGCCAGTGTTAATTAAAAATATTAATGTTGGAAATTTGAGTGCTGATGAAAATAAATATTTGAACCTTTTAAAAGGTTGGAATTTTAGAAATGATGCCAATTCTATAGGTGCAACAGTTTACAATGAATGGTACAAAAAGTTTAAGAACGACGTGTATGATGATGAATTTGCAAAAGCGCCAAAGCCAATACAGTTGCCATTTGAAAGTACTTTAATTGAAGCCACTTTAAGAGACAGCGCTTATAAATTTTTTGATGATATAACAACCGCAAAAAAAGAAACGTTAGCTGATGAAGCTACCAAATCATTTAAAGAAGCAGTAGTGGTGCTAAATGATTTAGAAATGAAAGGTAACCTTGAATGGTGGAAAAATAAGGATACAAGAATTAACCACCTTTTAAAGCAAGCTGCATTTAGCAGGTTGCATTTAAATATGGGTGGCGGTAGAAACATGATTAACGCTACAACTGAAGAACATGGACCAAGCTGGCGAATGATTGTAAGTCTTACCTCAAAAACAGAAGCTTACGGAGTTTATCCGGGTGGCCAAAATGGTAACCCAGGCAGTAGATTTTATGACAGCTTTGTTGATAAGTGGGCTGCGGGACAATACTATCCATTGTGGATGATGACCAAAGATGAAGTAAAAGACGAGCGCATTAAATGGACGATGAATTTCTCAAACTAATTATTAAAATTTTAGATTAAAACATATGAAATTTTTTATTTCAATTTTATTGACTGCTTTGTTAAGTTTTGCATTATGTCTTTTTTTACCTTGGTGGGTAATTGCTATTGCAGGGTTTGCAGTGGCATTTGCAATTCCTCAAAAAGCAGGTATTTCTTTCCTTGCCGGATATTTAGCGTTGTATTTTTTGTGGGCGGGTTTAAGTTTTTGGATGAGTAGTGCAAACAACCATTTGCTGGCACATAAAATATCTATGTTATTTTTAAAGATTGATAACCCAATGCTATTAATAAATGTTACGGGGCTGATAGGAGGATTGGTAGCAGGTTTTGGAAGTTTAACCGGAAGGCTTTTAAGGAAGCTTATTACGACAGATTAAATTGAGAAGAATTTATTTTCTTGACTTTTATCAATAGATTTTTTTCAATGCTGAAATAATTTTGAATTATTTTTTAATAATTAAATTAAGCATTATGAAACAAGTATCATATTGGGCAAAAGAAAACGTTGTTAAGAGCCGATTATTAATAGTAACCTTTTGGATTTTATTAAATACAATTGGGCTTTTTGTTGGAAAATTATTTAGGGAAATTGAAATAGACATGCCTAAAAATTTTCTTTACATCTGCTGCATTGTTTTAACTATTTTATGGATAAAATACCCGCAAAAAGCAAATAAAAAGGCTAAAGAACATAATAACTTTTATGCCTGTAGAAAAACATTCGATTGCTTACTTTGTGTAACCACACTTGTTCTTATAGTTTATACAGGTAACCATTGGCGCAATCTAAACGCTAATCTAAACTCTGCAACTGCTTCGTCAGTTTTAACTTTTCCAAAAGACTCAGCTAACAGTAAAACATTACTTTTAAAGCATTTTGTTGATGATGTAAAATCCAAGGACATAAGTAAACTTAGTAATAGCGAGAAATCGAAAATTATTAAAAAGCAAATCAGTGTAATTAAAGCAAACAAAGATTTGACAAAGGGTGAAAAAACGCTTCTTATTATTTTGTCAATAGTGGTTGCTAGTTTTTTGTTGTTTGGGATAGCAGCGCTATCATGTAGTTTGGCTTGTAGTGGCATGGAAGGCTTAGCTGCATTGGTTGCACTTGGAGGTACTGCTTTGATTGTTTTCTTACTTGTTAAAGTACTTAAAAAATTACAACATAAAAAAACTCCAAGTGAAGAAATAATAAATTCAGTAAAATAGTTGTTTTAATTTTTCTGTAACAGTTTCCCGGTTATTTTCGTTTAACCAAAAAACTGTCCATGCGTTTATTTTTACTATCACTAAGTGTTTTACTTTATCAAAATATTTCTGCACAAAAAATTTACGGTACCGTATTTAACTCTAATGGCGATTTATTGCCGTATGCATCAATATCTATAAAAGGTACCACAAAAGGTACTAGTGCAAACGACAAGGCAAAGTATGCACTTAATATTGCCGCCGGCACTTATACTATTGTTTGCCAAAATATGGGTTATACTTCTGCTGAGAAAAAAGTTACGGTAACTAATGATACTGAATTGTCTTTTGTATTAAGTGATCAGAAGTTAAACATGGAAACCGTTATTATAAAAAATGGTGGGGAAGATCCCGCTTATGAAATAATAAAAAATGCAATTAAGAAAAGAAATTACTATGCTAATCAGGTAAAAGCATTTACATGTAATATTTATGGCAAAGATTTAATTAAACTAAAATCATTGCCGAAAAAAATATTAGGTAGAAAAATACCTGATGCTGATAGAAAAGATATGGGGCTCGACTCGTCCGGTACGGGAATTATTTATTTGTCTGAGTCTATATCTAAAGTAAGTGTACAACAACCCGATAAAATAAAATTAGAGGTAATTAGTAGCAGAGTGAGTGGTAGCGGTGGTTTTGGTTTTAATTTTCCGTCATTTATAAGCTTATATAACAACAACGTAAAAATATTTACAGAAAGGTTTAATCCTCGAGGTTTTATTTCGCCCATTGCAGATGGCGCTTTAAACTTTTATAAATTTAAATACTTGGGTACTTTCTTTGAAAATGGTAAGTCTACTAATAGTATACGAGTAACTCCGAGAAGAAAATACGAACCGCTTTTTTCAGGTATTATAAATATTGTAGATGAAGAATGGAGCATTCAAAGTTTTGATTTAATACTTACTAAAACAGCCCAATTAGAAATTATGGATACCTTGCAAATTACCCAATTGCATGTACCTGTAGATAACAGCATAAGACGTGTAAAAAACCAGCTGCTTCATTTTAATTTTAAACAACTAGGTATTGAAGCCGGCGGTAATTTTTTAACCGTGTATTCAGACTATAATACAAAGCCAAAATTCCGAAAAAAATATTTTGATAATATTGTTATAAAGTATGACACCGGAGTTAACAAAAAAACGGTTGCTTATTGGGATAGTACACGTGCTGTGCCATTAGAGAAGGAAGAAGAACTTGATTATAAAAAGAAAGACAGTATTTATATTCAAAACAAAGATTCTTTGTTATCTCGACGGTCCATTGATTCCTTAAATAAAAATCAGCCAAAAATTAAACCCCTTGGTATTTTTTTAAAAGGAATTAAAAGAAGCCATTATAGTAAAACGAATACCATTTCATGGGGAATTGATCCATTGCTTACAAATGCTGAATACAATCCTGCTGAGGGCGCTGTAGTAAATTTAAATGGCTACATAAATAAGTTTGGAAATAAAAGCCGATCGGGAATTTCATTTAGACCATCTATTAGGTATGGCTTTAATAATACACATTTAAATCCTCAAGCCTCCCTTACTTTTTATACCCGTGAACAGGATACGCTCACAACAAAACTGAAAAGATATTCTGTAACACTGAGCGGTGGTAAAAGGGTAAGCCAATTTAATAAGGAAAGTAATTTTCTTCCCTTGAGTAATACCATTGGAACACTTTTTTATGGCAAAAATTATTTAAAAACCTATGAAAATACTTTTGGCAGTATAGCATACAACAGACGTTTTGAAAACGGTTTGCGTTTTACTGTTTATGGGCTGTTTGAAAATAGACTTCCATTAAACAACACAACCAATTTTACCTTATTTAAACAAGACAGCAGTAAGATAACTCCTAACTATCCAACAGAAAAAATGAATATGCAGTTTGAGCCTCACAAAGCTCTAATTGCAGGATTTACTATTAGTTTTAAACCCGGTCAAAGGTTTATACAATTCCCAACGTATAAAGTAGGAATAGGGTCAAAATATCCAACTTTTGTGCTTAATTATTCAAAGGGGATAAACAATGTATTTGGCAGCAGTGTAAACTTTGATAAATGGCGTTTTTCCATACAGGATGATAAAAATTTAAAAATTGCAGGAGCTATAAAATACAAACTTGGGATAGGTGGATTTTTAAACAGTAAAAAAGTATTTATTCAGGATTTTCAGCACTTTAATGGCAACAGGGTTTTATCTGCAAGTGAGTATGTAAACAGTTTTCAATTAGCATCCTACTATGGCAACAGCACCACAGAAAATTTTTATTCTTTTGGGCACGTTGAGCATCATTTCAATGGATTGTTTACTAATAAAATTCCTCTTTTTAGGAAGCTAAACTGGAACTTTCTTGCAGGAAGCAACGCTTTGTACGTAAATAAAAATAATAATTACGTAGAGGTATTTGGTGGGCTTGAAAATATTTTTAAAATCTTTAGGGTTGATGCAGTTGTGGGTTATGATAAGAATAACAATGTTAGTACCGGTATTAGAGTTGGGGCCGGGGGCTTATTAGGTGGTAGTATTAGCAGAACTGCAGGAGGCGGTAGCAATGTGTCTGTTGGTTTTTAAAATATCATTTGCTGGAAAAATTACCCTTAAAATAATAACTTTACATATTAATATTTGGTTTGCCATGCAAGCATCCAATCATTTTTTCATGATTTCTTTTCGGGAAGAAAAGATCAAATTTTTACAAAGATGGCAGTGTTACACAATCGCCTCAGCCAGGCTGAATTAAAAAAAATGCTGGTAGCCGAAAAAGAGCCACGCATTACCGTTTCATTTTACAGATATTTTTTTATTGAGAATCCTAATGAGTTTAGAGATGAGCTTTATAAAAAATTAAATGACTTAAAAGTTTTTGGAAGAATTTATGTTGCACATGAAGGAATAAATGCACAACTAAGCTTTCCTGAAAGTAATGCTGATGCTTTTAAAAATGCAATTGAAAATACCAAAGGTTTAGAAGCATTAAGATTAAATATTGCTGTGCAGCATGAAGCTGAAGAAAATATGAGACCCGCTGGAGGTAAAAGTTTTTGGGTACTAAAAATTAAAGTTAGAGACAAAATCGTGGCTGATGGGATTACAGATGAAGAATTCAACATGGCAAATAAAGGCAGTTATGTTACTGCCGAAGAATTCAATAATTTGAGTAATGATGACAACACAATTGTGGTGGATATGCGTAACCATTACGAATATGAGGTAGGGCGTTTTGAAAATGCCATTGAAATACCAAGTGATACTTTTAGACAGCAACTACCCATGGCTGTGAATATGCTGAAAGATAAAAAGGAAAAAAATATCATTATGTATTGCACCGGCGGTATTCGTTGTGAAAAAGCAAGTGCATATATGTTACACAATGGCTTTAAAAATGTATATCATTTAGAAGGTGGAATTATTAATTATGCCAACAAAGTAAAAGAACAAGGCTTACGAAATAAATTCCATGGAAAGAATTTTGTGTTTGACGACCGACTAGGTGAACGCATAACGGATGAAATTTTAGCAAAATGTCATCAATGCGGGCAACCTGCGGATACACATACAAATTGCCTTAATGATGGCTGCCATTTACTTTTTATACAATGCGAAAATTGCGCTGGAAAATTTAATGGTTGTTGTAGTGAGGAATGCAAAAATATTAACGCTTTGCCGCCAGAGGAGCAGAAAGAACTAAGAAAAGGAATTGATAAAGGAAATATGATTTTTAATAAATCAAGGCAACGAAGACCTGACTTATAAATAAAAAGCCCTTTTGCAAAATACAAAAGGACTTTTTATTTTTAAAGGAAAACTCCTTCATCATCATGTTTTGATAGCTCGTTGCTTTTAGCTGCCGATTTTATTTTTGATTCAGCTGCTTTAAAGCCCGGTGACAATTTATCAGAAAACTGTTCTGCAATCTTGTTAAAAGTCGAATGGTCATCATCGTCTTCAGTAAGATTTAAGAGCTCATGCTCAGCTTTTAAAATAATGGCTACAATACCGCCTATTGCTGCACCTGCAAGGATTGCCAAAATAATATTTGATTTTTTCATCCCTAACTTTTATTAATTAAAATGTTCTATTGCCAGAGATAACCCTAAACTCTATTGCCAGAGATAACCCTAAACAATACAGCAATAATTGCTATCACTAAAAGTATGTGGATAATACCACCGGTGTAAAATCCACCGAAAAAAGAGATCGCCCAAATTATAACTAAGATAACGGCGATGGTGTAAAGTAAACTGCCCATAATTTTGTTTTTAAGGTTGAAATAATTGTTTAGTTGTTTAAATTTTTATTTCAAATTATATGCCACCATAAAAATTAGTTTAAAATCTAATTTTTAAAATACCATAATGGGCACTTAATTCTACAACATACTATCTCAATTTTAATAATGCATTTGATACTGCTTCAAAAATTTCATCTTCATTAACCTTTTTTGCAATAAAAATCTTCCCCGTTATTTGTTCAAAAAGCTCGATGTACCTTTTACTGATTTGCTCCGTTTTTTCGTCAGTCATTTCCGGTATCACCTGACCAGGTTTCCCCATAAAGTTATTTTCCATGAGCCACTCCCGCACAAATTCCTTGCTTAGCTGTTTCTGTTTTTCATTGCTTAATAATCTTTCATTGAATCCCTCTTTATAAAAATACCTCGAGGAGTCGGGCGTATGAATTTCATCCATCAAATAAATCTCATTATTTATTTTTCCAAATTCATATTTTGTATCGGCCAAAATTAAACCCTGTTTATCTGCCAACTCTTTTCCTTTATCAAATAATTGCAAAGCATACTTTTCCAGAATTGACCATTCTTTTTCTGTTGCCAACTGTTGCTCAATTATTTCAGTTTTACTGATGTCTTCGTCGTGCCCTTCATGGGCTTTTGTAGAAGGAGTAATAATTGGATTTTCAAAAAAATCGTTTTCTTTCATGCCATCCGGTAATTCGACGCCGCACAATATCCTTTTACCTTCTTGATATGTGCGCCAGGCATGCCCTGTTAAATTTCCTCTTACCACCATTTCAATGGGAAAAGGAATACATTTTTTTCCAATACTCACATTGGGTGCGGGCACATCTAACAACCAATTTGGGCAAACATCCTTACATGCACTCAACATATATGCAGCAATTTCGTTTAATACTTGTCCTTTAAATGGAATTGTGCGAGGTAAAATAACGTCAAATGCAGATAGTCTGTCGCTCGTAATCATTACTAGAATGTTAGGATCAATTGTGTAAACGTCTCTTACTTTTCCGCTGTAGAAATTTGTTTGTCCATTAAAATTAAAATTTGCCATAGTGCTAAAATAAGATGAACCATTGACTCCTACAACCGCTATTACTATTTTATATGCACATAAGTGAGAAAAAAAAATTTTATCACATCATAACTATGCTTATTTTGCCTGATTATTTTAAACCCAAACCAACAGATATGAGAAAGTTTACAAGCTACATGATTACAATGTTGCTGGCGAGCATCTTTTCGGTGTCAGCTTTTGCGCAAAATGTAACCATCAGCGGTAACGTAAAAAATACTGCTTCTACAGAAAATGCAGCAGCAGTGTCAGTTACTATTAAAGGTACCGATGCAGGTACGTTCACAGATGAAAAAGGGAATTTTTCAATTACCACAAAATCTTTACCTGTTACCTTAATTTTCTCTTCGGTAGGTTTTACTACGCAAGAAGTTGCTGTGAATACTGCAGGACAAAGAGTTAATGTAAATTTTGTTCCAACAGATGCTCTGGGCCAGGAAGTTGTTGTTTCTGCAACAAGGGTTGCGCAAAACATATTGGAGTCGCCTGTTTCAATTGAAAGAGTAAATGCGGCATCTATTCGCACTGCACCAGCTGCGAGTTATTATGATATAGTTGCAAACTTAAAAGGAGTAGATGTAACGACTTCATCATTAACTTTTAAAACGCCCACTACACGGGGCTTTAACGGAAGTGGTAATTTACGTTTTAACCAGCAGGTTGATGGTATTGACAACCAGGCGCCAGGTCTTAATTTTTCAGTGGGCAGCATTGTTGGATTATCCCAGTTAGATGTAGACAATATTGAATTGTTACCAGGTGCTTCTTCTGCATTATACGGTCCGGGTGGTATGAACGGAACTTTGCTGATTAATAGTAAAAGTCCTTTTAAATACCAGGGATTATCAGCCGAAATAAAAACCGGCATTATGCATACAGATAAGAGAGAGCGTCCAACATCGCCTTATTATAACTGGAGCATGCGTTGGGGTAAAAAAGTATCTGAAAAGTTTGCATTTAAACTTACCGGAGAAATTATTTCTGCTAAAGATTGGATAGGGGATGATTATAGAAATTATAAAGGATTGGGAGTTGCAGGTACACCTTCATTCGGTACAAGAGAATCTGATGCGAACTACAATGGTATAAATGTTTATGGTGATGAAACAACAACTGATATTCGTCCAATCCTTGCAGGAATTGGTGCACCGGCTGGTTATCTTACTGCTCCTATAAATGTATCACGTACGGGCTATAATGAGAGAGATGTTATAAACCCTAACACCGTAAATTTTAAGGGTACCGGAGCATTGCATTATAAATTAACTCCTAAAATTGAAGCCATAGCTGCAGCCTATTTTGGAACAGGTAGCAGTACTTACACAGGCAGTGACAGGTACTCATTAAAAGACTTAAAAATTGCGCAGTATAAGGTTGAATTGAACAATAAAAATTGGTATTTAAGAGCGTACACCACACAGGAAAACGCAGGTCAATCATTTAACGCTACTGTTACTACAAGGTTATTAAATGAAGCTTGGAAAGCATCTCCGCCAAAACCAAACAGTGGCGGTAGTATTGGTCTTCCGGAAATTGCTGCATCTTGGTACGGTCAATATTCAATAGCTTATTTATCTGCTTTACAAACCGGCAAATCACAATTTGAAGCACAAAACATTGCTCGTGCAACTGCTGATGTTGGTAGGCCAGCAGCAGGTAGCCAGCAGTTTAAAGACATTTTTAATAGAGTTAGATCTATTCCTATAAAAAATGGCGGTGGATTGTTTTTAGATAAAACAAACCTTTACAATGCTGAAGGACAATTGAACCTTACACAATACACTAATAAAGTGGCCGATATAATTATTGGTGGTAATTTTAAAAGATACGTGTTAAATTCTGAGGGTACTTTGTTTGCTGATACCGCAGGTACCATTGGCATAAATGAATATGGTGGTTATGTACAAGCTAGTCGCCAAATTGTAAAAAGTTTAAAACTAACTTTAGCAGGTAGGTATGATAAAAACGAAAACTTTGAAGGTCGTTTTACACCAAGAGCAACTGCTTTAATTAAAGTTGCAGAAAACAAAAATGTTCGTTTATCCTATCAGTCAGCTTATCGCTTTCCATCTACACAACAGCAGTATATAGATCTTTCAGTAGGTGGCGGTACTCGTCTTACCGGTGGTAACGCATTATTGGCTAATAAATATAATTTCTTAGGTAACCCATCTTACTCATACGGAAGTTTACAAAAAGGTACACCAGTAAGAGTTACAGATTTTAGCTTTAAGCCGGAATCAGTTTCTACTTATGAATTAGGTTACAAAGGTCTTCATTTTGGAGACAAATTATTGATTGATGTTTACGGTTATTACGGTCAATACAAAGATTTTATTAGCCGTACTATTATTGTACAATCAAGGACAGGTGGACCAATTACCCAAGCCGATACTTCAAAAGGATTAACTTATTCTATACCAGTTAATAACAGCAAGAAAGTAAAAACAAGTGGCTACGGTATCAGTTTGGATTACAGACTTCCAAAAGGATTTATCATAGGTGGTAATTTCTCATCAGACGAAATAGGAGATATTGATAGAGGGTTTTATTCATTTTTTAACGCTCCAAAATTTCGTACAAACGTAACATTGGCAAATAATGGTTTTGGAAAAAACAAAGCATACGGTTTCAATGTTACATACCGTTATCAGGATGCTTTTAACTACCAGGGAGATTTTGCAAGTGGCGATGTACCTGCTGTACAAACAGTAGATGCGCAGGTGAGTGTAAAGATGCCCGCTACAAAAACATTATTGAAAATAGGGGCTAATAATTTACTTAACCAATACTATAGAAATGCTACAGGAAATTCTGTTGTAGGCGGTTTATATTATGTAAGCATCGGTTTTAACTTGTATTAATCTAATTTTTTAAAAAATATAATAATGAAAACATTAATAAATAAATATAAAAAAGGTTTGTTGCCAATGATTGGGGCAGCAATGCTGTTCGCTTCGTGTAACAAGGATGTACAGCAATTTGACATTCCTCCTGCAGCTGCAGCCACATCTAGTCTTTCAATTGATTCTATATTAAGGGCAAACCCAAATGACAGCCTCTTTTATAAAATGATTTTAAGAGCAAATGCTAGTGGTTTAAATTTTTCAAACATTCTTAAAAATACTGCAGTAACAAATAAATACACCGTTTTTGCAGTTGATAATAATGGGATGAAGGCATTTATAAATGCCGCTTCAGGTGGCCTAGTTCCGCTTAATTCACCTGACGCTGTGTTTGTGGGCTTTATTAATAGCAGTTTACCTATTGCTTCTGCTGCAGGTATTATCTCTTATAATATAATTCCGCAAGTTTACGATACAGCATCTATTCCCAATGTATTTCCAAATTTTCCTGTAGGCACTTCAATTTTCCCGTCGCCTACTGCACCATTTCTTACTTTTAGAACATTCCCATCTAAAAGACCAGGTATTTTAAGGGTAAATACTTTGCCTATGACTACGCCATTAAACGTATTCGCACTCAATGGTATCATACACCACGTTGCAAGTGTAGTTACCCCACCAAACCCTACATTTTTATGGGACAGAATAAATACCGATGTAGCGCCTTCAACAGGCCTTACCTACTTAAAAGCAGCAATATTAAGAGCAGATAGTGGTACCGGAGCTCCTGGAACTCTGGTTTCTGCATTGAACAATCCTGCTGCTAACCTAACTGTATTTGCACCTACTGATGCAGTGTTTCAAGGAACACTAACTGCGTTGATAACGCAAGCATTAATTGCACAAGGTTTAGACGCAGTGAGCGCTGCAGCAAATGCAAGCGCATTAGCATCTACACCTGCTGTTTTTTCTAACCCGTTATTGTATGGTACACTTACCGCTACTACCGTAAAAGGAATTGTGGTTTATCACCTGTTCAGCAATACTGCATTTACAGCTAATTTTCCGTCAACTCCAACCAAATATCCAACATTGTTAAATACTGCAATTCCAGCTCACCCAGGTGTTGAATTGGCAGCAACATTTACCGGAGCGTTCGCTACAAGTGCAACGGTTAAAGGATTAGGGAATACAACACCGGCCAACATTTTTATAAACGGAACGCCTGCGCCAAATGGCTCTAGCGATCAGTTTTATATTAATGGAACATTGCATAAAATCAGTCAACTTTTAGTACCTCAATAGTAAGATTTAAAGACTAATAATAAAAAACGGCTTCAATTTTTGAAGCCGTTTTTTTATTTAAATATCCACCATAAAATATTTTAAAGTGAGAAGTGATTCCGTTTTGCAACAAAATATATTTCAATTGTAAGTTTACCTTTATAAAAAGTAAGTAAGTATAAAAAAAGAAGAAATAAATATCGTTTGGTTTAAAAGAGATCTGCGTTTTACAGACCATGCACCGCTGTTTTATGCACAGAAGGAAAAAACACCCGTGCTATTAATCTATTGTTTTGAACCATCTGTAATGGCAGGTGCAGACAGTGATACGAGGCACTGGCGATTTGTTTACCAATCTCTGCAGGATATACAAACTAAGTTGGTCGATGTAAATGGCAGGTTATATATTTTTCACGACGAAGTGATTAATATTTTTTCAGAAATAGCAAAAAGATTCTGCATCAAAACAATTTTTTCACATGAAGAAATTGGTAATAAATTGACTTACGACAGAGATAAAAGTGTAAAAGCGTTCACCCGTCAAAATAGTATTGAATGGAAAGAATACCAGCACAATGCCGTAGTGCGAAAATTAAAAAGCAGAAAAAACTGGGATGCATTGTGGACGCAAACAATGAGCATGCCGCCTTTGTTGGTTGACGAGCAAAATTGGGCATTTGTGCATTTGCAAAAGTCATTCTATGAGTTAATTAAAGGGAAAGATTTACCGGAAGAAATCATAACAATTATTAAGAATTTTCAGCAAGGTGGTGAAACACTTGCCTGGAGATACTTAGATAATTTTTTAAAAGAGCGGTATGTATTTTACAGCAAACACATATCTAAACCAGCGCTTAGCAGAAGAAGTTGCAGTCGAATCTCTCCTTACCTGGCTTATGGCAATATTAGTATGAAGATGGTTTACCAGTATTGCATGCAGCATCACGAAAAAAGCAGCAATAAACGAGCCTTATCAAATTTTATTTCCAGACTGCATTGGCATTGCCACTTTATGCAAAAATTTGATGACGAATGCAGAATGGAGTTTGAGAATGTAAACAGGGGTTATGATGCGATCGTAAAAAATAAAAATGATGAATATATTACTGCGTGGCAAAATGGCAAAACCGGTGTTCCACTTATAGACGCTTGTATGCGCTGCGTAGTAGCCACAGGTTATTTAAATTTTAGAATGCGTGCGTTGGTCGTTTCATTTTTTACATTTAATCTTTGGCAAGACTGGAAGGATCTTCATTTTCTTGCAAAGCAGTTCTTAGATTACGAGCCAGGGATTCATTACCCACAATTACAAATGCAGGCAGGGGTAACCGGTGTAAATACGATCAGAATATACAATCCAATAAAAAATTCTAAAGATCATGATGAAGAGGGCATTTTCTTAAAACAATGGTTGCCTGAATTAGGAGATATACCTGCAGCACTGATACACGAGCCGTGGAAATTAAGCACAATTGAACAACAGTTATACAATTGCCGTATAGGAATAGATTACCCCTTACCTATAGTAGATATTGAAGAAACCCGAAAATATGCAAGCGAAATTGTATGGAACCTTAGGAAGAATTTTGAAGTAAAGAAAGAAGGTAAAAGAATATTAAAAAAGCACGTAAACGATAAATCCAATGGCTCTCTGCTTTTCAGTGGAAAAAATTAATATCGTTCAATAAAATTTGCAATTTTGTATAGGCAAAATGCAATTATGATTGTGATTGAAATATAATACATGTATCGGCCACTTTCTCGGGATGTTTCATCATATTTAAAATATTCTTTGTCTGAATATCTGCTCTTTGTTTTTGCGAATGCTAGTTCATACCCTATAATTAAACCTAAAATACCTACTACACCAATCCATCCCAAAAATTGCTGTGGAAAGGTTGCGGCTTTTCCTTCAGACAATTGAAGATTTTCTTTGTCAATAAAAGATTGCTTTACTATTATCAGATCTTCGGGTAGCAGGTTTCTAACTGCTAGTTCAGTCTCCACGGCGTCGAGCATTTCTTTATCCAATTGTTCAACCTGGTAAACCAACTTTAGTAACTCTTCATC
The DNA here is from genome assembly GCA_038225275.1 of Chitinophagales bacterium. Taxonomy (GTDB): domain Bacteria; phylum Bacteroidota; class Bacteroidia; order Chitinophagales; family Chitinophagaceae; genus Ferruginibacter. Next base: position 55,406 of record JBBREY010000002.1, read on the forward strand.
ACTTTGTTGCGTTACGCTTTCTATGTAGTAGTTGCTCATTACTTTACAATTATCTAATACCTTAAGTATGTGCGATATTTTTTTGATTAAAATTAATAAGCTTTATCTATTTAAGAACATCAATTTTATTTTTAGATACGGCTGTTGCCAAAAAGTGATAATCATACTTGGATTTTCTCTCTGTAACATGAATAAAAATTTAATGTATTATCTTTAAGCAAAATAAATTCCCATGAAGTTTCTATCCTTATTTCTTACGTTATTGTCATTTAATTTTGCCATCAGTGCTCAAACAAAGCAAGTAGATATCAATAAACTAGATACATCGAAACAGTTGCAAGTCGTTGAAACTTCTTGTGGTGAATGTCAATTTAAAATGGCCGGTAAAAGTTGTGATCTTGCTATTAGAATGAATGGCAAAGCTTATTTTGTAGATGGAACCACCATTGATGAACATGGTGATGCGCATGCAAAGGAAGGTTTTTGTGAAAAAATAAGAAAAGCAGAAGTGCAAGGTGAAGTCGTTGGCGGAAGATTTAAGGCTACGTACTTTAAATTATTAAAAACAAATTAAGGTTTTAATAATGAAGCAGAGCTCAACTTTTATCTTATTTCTTGCCTATTTATCTTTTGCGAGCTTAAATATTTTTGCTCAAGGTAGTGATGTAGATATTCTTAAATGGCAACAGGAATTGAATAAAGAATACGCTGATAAATTTAAGAGTCCGTTATCTGATGAAGATAGAGTTGTTTTTAACGGACATTCTTTCTTTGCAATAGATACTGCTTACACTGTCAACGCCCATATCATTTTATCTAAAACAACTAACGACATACCGTTTGCAACTTCAACTAATAGGGTAGCCATGCACAAAGAATATGGCACACTAAACTTTATTATTAAAGACCAAAAATATTCTTTGATTGCTTATCAATCTGTTGATTTAATGAAAACAAAAGAGTACGCAAACTATTTATTTTTGCCGTTTACTGATGAAACATCGGGGGAGGAAACATATGGGGGAGGAAGATATATTGATCTGAAAATTCCTGCAAAGGGCAATACAATCATCATAGATTTTAATAAATCATACAATCCATATTGCGCCTATTCTAAAAAATTTTCATGCCCTAAAGTTCCTACTGAAAACAATCTTGCAACAAAGATTTTAGCGGGAATGAAGTTCATTAATAAGCATTAATAATTTTAAAAAACGCTTCGTGGGCAGCCGGTTTTGCTTTTATTATTTCCGCCACCGCCGTTTCCATTTAATAACTTACTTATTCTAATTCCTGAAAAATAATAGAGATCCTTTCTTTTGGCATTTCCACGTTGGCTGTTATCTGCAGGATAAGCAGCACCAGGTGCAATTTCATCGCCTCTAAAAGCAAGTTGCGTTGCCTTTGCGCCTTTTGCGTTAAAAAGGGTTGCTTCATCAACATAAGTGGTGCTTACATCGTCAAGATAATCAGTAAATAATTTTCTTAATCCAACCTCAACGCCAACCTGCAATGTTTCAGATAACTTAAATTTTACGCCGCCACCAAATGGAATAGCAAATTGTGTGAGCTTATATTCTTTCCTGTCGGGATATGCTGATAATCCCTGGCCTTCTGTGCTTAAGGGTTGTAGAAAAGTTTTATTACCTGCTGTGTCGTTTGTATACGGGTTGAAATGAAATCCTGCAATGCCAGCAAATACATAAGGGGTGAGACTTGTTCCTTCAAGGTTAAAGAAATTATACTCAAGCCCAAGATGTAATTCCGAAATAGCTGATTTGAAATTTAAATTTCTCGCATCATTACCCTTTACGCTTGTATTTTTTTTATCATCACCTTCTACCACGCCATAGGTATAACCTGCTCTAGCAATTAATTTTGGAGACAAATCATAAGACAAACCTACGCCTACGGACGGATTTGACTGTTCTAGTGTAAATCTTTTATTTTGTAAATCACCCTGATAAGTTGCTATGCCGCCAAATAAGTTAAGGTGTAAATTTTGAGCTGATGATATTAATGGAAACAATCCTAAAAAAGGAATGAGGAGTTTTTTCATTTGTTGAATTTTAAAATTGCGTGAACTCAAAAACCCATTGTCAAATACTATTCCAAACTTAACAGATAATGACTTTCAACTCTCAAATTTATAGAAAATACAAATTCTTGATAACATTGCTAAACACTAAAAGTATGTTCTTCTTTAGTCGAGAAATCACATATTAACTCATAATTGACAATTTCCGCAGTATAATTCGATTTTCGGATGGACCACTTATTATGCAATAATGCTAAAAAATCTTAACGGTTTTTTATACTTTAAACATTAAACCTAAAGTGCATGCAGTCGCCATCCTGCACCAAATAATCTTTACCTTCTATGCGAAGCTTACCTACTTCACGACAAGCGGCTTCGGAGCCCAACGCTATAAAATCGTTGTAAGAAATTACCTCAGCTTTAATAAAACCTTTTTCGAAATCTGTATGGATAACGCTTGCAGCCTGGGGTGCCTTCCAGCCTTTATGTATTGTCCAAGCACGAACTTCCTGCACGCCAACGGTGAAATAGGTAGAAAGATTTAGAAGTTTGTAGGTACTGTGTATCAAACGATCTAGCGCAGGTTCTGTCATTTTATATTCTTCCATAAACATGGCCTTATCGTCAGGGTCTTCGAACTCGGCAATTTCAGCTTCCACAGCGTTTGTCATTACAATTACTTCGTTGCCCTCATTTTTTACAGATTCTATTAATGCATCAGAATATTTATTTCCTGTGTGCATACTTGCAACATCTACATTTGCAACATATAAAACTAACTTATCTGTCAACAGAAATAAATCTGCAATCGCAACTTTTTCTTCTTTGCTTAAGCCAAGCGTAATAATATTTTTCCCTTGCTCTAAATGTAATTTGCACCTCGCCAAAATCTCTGCTTCAACCTTTGCTTTGGGATCCGTCTTACCAAGTTTCTCCGATTTTTGTAATTTCCTTTCAACACTATCAAGGTCTTTTAACTGCAACTCTGTTTCTATAATTTCTTTATCTCCAACGGGGTTTATTGGTCCTTCATCACGCAAAATATTATCATCTTCAAAGCAACGAATTACCTGAATTATGGCATCCACTTCACGAATATTTGCCAAAAATTTATTACCCAAACCTTCGCCCTTGCTTGCACCACGCACAAGACCGGCAATATCTACAATTTCAATCTGTGTAGGTACAGTACGTTCCGGCGATACCAATGCAGCCAATTTATCAATACGTTCATCGGGCACATTTACCAATCCCGTATTTGGCTCAATAGTGCAAAAGCGGTAATTACTCGCCTGCGCTTTTGCGCTGTTACTAACAGCATTAAAAAGAGTTGATTTTCCTACGTTGGGTAAGCCTACAATACCTGCTTTAAGCGCCATGTTTCTATTTTTATAAGATGTGTGTTACATATTGCGGGTTTCAAGTTGATAAACTCCTAACTCTTAAACTCGCAAGCCGTAACCATTTTTAAACGGCTGCGAAGGTAAGAAATGGAAACTACTTATGAAAGCTGGGTTTTAAGGCAGACCTCACCTAAATCCTCGCCAAAGGAGAGGGCTGTAATACTCTGCCATTTGAAGATATTTTAAAATATTGAAGTCCAGCTCCTCTGCCTTGGAGGGGCTGGGGAGAGATTTTTCGCCCAACAAAGAAGCAGCAATAATCAAAATTTGTGGCGTCGCACATTTCATCTTCAGCTATCTATTTAGCTTTAATTATGCAAACAAGGGTTTGAAATAAAATAAATGTCGAGGTAAAAGTAACTGTTAAGCATGTGGGTGTGGGGTTTCTAAAAATGATTCACATAAGTCAAACAAAATCCTTTTTTTCAAATTAAAATCATAATTTTCAAACCTGTCATTAGCTAACCTTTTTTTGGGTGTACATAAATCGTACATCTTAAATTAAAAATCTAAAATTGCCCCATGGCTTTAAGTCGCATTTGGTCTGCCTTCATCATTATTGCCATTGGCTTGGCTTGTATAAAGGGGTTTGTTTTTACGGAGAATGGCAATAAGAACATTTTTACGAACATGGTTACGGGTAAAGCGGGAGATACCATCAAAGTAAAAACGCAGGATTCAGCAATGGTGGATGCCGGAATTATCGCCGCCATCAACACAAAAAAAATAGACACAACCAAAGGCATTTCTACTTTTAAAAACGGCTCAGGGAAATACGTGTCCTACAAAATACAAACTGCCAATGGGGTAGTAGATACTTGTAAAACTGCTGTGGAATTGTGTATTGGTTTAATTGGGTTGTTGGCGCTGTTCATGGGCTTTTTGGCAATTGCCGAGCAGGCAGGCGGCATTAATTTATTAAGCAGAATTATTGGACCTTTCTTTTCCAAAATCTTTCCTGATGTTCCAAAAGGCCATCCAGCTGTTGGACATATGATGATGAATTTTTCTGCAAACCTTTTAGGTTTAGATAATGCAGCCACACCTTTCGGAATAAAGGCAATGGAGAGTTTACAAACTTTAAACCCTATTAAAGACACTGCAAGCAATGCCCAGATCATGTTTTTATGTTTGCACGCAAGTGGACTCACATTGATACCCGTGAGCATAATTGCATTGCGAGCATCCGCAAAAGCATCTAATCCGTTGGACATCTTTATCCCATGTATGATTGCCACTTTTGTTGCAACTATTGCGGCCATGTTGATCGTTTCTATCAAACAAAAAATAAATGTGTTTCAACCTACTATTTTGTTATGGGTTGGCAGTATTGCAGCAATCATTTCTTTATTAATGGTGTACCTAAAATCGTTGGATGCAGATAGCTTGCAATTCTTTTCGGGTGCATTAAGCAATGGCTTGATTCTGCTAATTTTTATAATGATAATACTTGGCGGAATTTATAAAAAGATTGATGTGTTTGATGCATTTATTAGCGGCGCAAAGGGTGGTTTTGAAACTGCTGTGCGCATTATTCCATACCTCGTAGGAATGTTGGTAGCTATTAGTTTATTACGCACCAGCGGCACATGTGATGTCGTAATTGACAGCGTTAAAAATATGTTTGCAGCTCTGGGAGCCGATACCCGTTTTGTAGATGGAT
>JBBREY010000003.1:0-51940 GCA_038225275.1 Chitinophagales bacterium
AAGTCTATTGCGCACGAGTGGCACATTTGATGTAGTGATAGATAGTATTAAAAGTATGTTTGCAGCAATGGGTGCAGATACCCGTTTTGTTGACGGTTTGCCAACTGCACTGGTAAAACCTTTCAGCGGCGGTGCTGCAAGAGGTATGATGGTGGATACTATGAAAACCTATGGAGCCGATTCTTTTGCAGGCAAATTATCGTGCATTTTGCAGGGCTCATCTGATACTACTTTTTATGTAATAGCTGTTTACTTTGGTGCAGTGGCGGTAAAAAATACCCGTTATGCTGTTGGCGCTATGCTGCTGGCAGATTTGGTAGGAATACTTACCGCTATTGCATTGTGTTATTTTTTCTTTGGATAAAAAAATTATGTGCAGTTACTATTTTCCTATAATTTTTTTCTCAACAGGGAAAACTTCAGGGATGGTGGACGGAATTGCATTTTCAACGTCTTCCTCGTCTGTGTCAAAATAATGATCAAAAATATTAATAAGATTTTTGGCTTTATACACTGCTCTTGCATACCGGTTGCTTATTAAAATAATAGTGGCATCATCTTTTAAAACCCTTATAAATGCTGCATTATTTCCATGCCACCAGCCGTTGTGAAAGATTATTTTTTTTCCATCCTCATACACATTCATCCGCCAACCCAAGCCGTAATTTTTAATACCGGGTCGCTCATTACTATAAGGTGTGTATGCCAGTTCCAATGATTTTGCTTTCAAAAAAATAGTATCCGATAAGGCTCTGTCCCATATTAATAAATCTCTTGGGGTGCTGTAAATATTTTTATCGCCATAAACATCGTCCAAAAAATTATCAGGAATTTCTCTTCCTTTCCAATCAAAGCTTTTTGAACGTATTTTATTATCGCCCTTAAAATGAACGAAAGTGTTTGTCATACCTAATGGAATAAAAATATTTTCCTTCATAAATTCTGCATAAGACAAACCCGATACCTTCTCAATAATTAATGCAAGCAAAGCGAAATTGGTATTGCAATAAGTAAACCTTGTATTTGGAGATCCGATATTTTTTATTAAACCTTTTCTCGCAATAAGCCATTTTAACACATCTTTATTTTGGATGATGGAGTCTTTGTTCCACCCAACGTCTTCCATAAAATATAAATAATTTGGTAACCCACTTCGGTGATTTAGCAATGATTTTACAGTTACGCCGGGGTAGTTAAATTCAGGAAAAAAACGAGTGATCGTATCTTCAATATTCAGTTTACCTAATTCCTGCAACTTAAGAACAGCCATTGCTGTAAAAGTTTTAGATACAGATGCTATGTGCAAAGCTGTGGATGCGTTTATAGAATCTTTTCCGTCAATATTTACAAAACCCTTGTACTTCTCAAAAACAATATTCCCACCTTTAGCAACGATGATGCCGCCATTAAAACCTGATCCATCTAAAAGCGAATCATAGAAGATTTCGCTTTGTAACTTAATTCTTTGCCGCTCTTCTTTAGAAATTTTGGATGGTGATGGAATCGTATAAACCTGTTTTTTCTCCTGCTCAGTTGAGTCTTTAGATTCGCCTTTTTTTTGTGAACAACCAACAGTTAAAAAAAGTATTGACGCTCCAAAGAATATTTTTATTTTATTCAATTTTTTGTTTTTGTTAGACAGACAATTGTTGCATCATATAACTACCCATCCTTAAAAAGATTAGTATGAGATATATTTGTGCAAAATAAGGACTTTAAATTATGGCAGATAAGAAAATTACAAGTTACCCAAAAGAAAAAATAAACATTTTATTTTTAGAAAATATAAGTAATGCTGCTGTTGAACAATTTACAAGTGCCGGATATGCTTCTGTTAAAAAAATAACTGGTGCCATTAGCGAGGTAGATCTTATTAAAGAAATAAAAAGTGTACACATACTCGGTATAAGGAGTAAAACACAAATTACAGCGGCTGTATTAGACGCTGCCACCAAGTTACAGGCAATCGGTTGTTTTTGTATTGGCGTAAATCAGGTAGATTTAGAAGCAGCATCTGCAAACGGTGTAGCTGTTTTTAATGCGCCTTACAGCAATACAAGAAGTGTAGCAGAACTTGTAATAGGTTCTTCTATCATGCTAATCAGAAAAATAGTTGACAAGAATAAAGCAGCACACGAAGGTAGGTGGATGAAAGATGCTAGTGGTAGCCATGAATTGCGAGGAAAAACAATTGGTATAATTGGTTACGGAAATATTGGTAGCCAGGTTAGTGTATTGTCAGAAGCCCTAGGCATGAAGGTTATTTTTTATGATGCTGAAACAAAATTGCCACTCGGTAATGCAAGTGATAGTAAATCATTAAAAGAGTTGATGCAAAAGGCTGATATTATTACGCTTCACGTTCCAGAAATTGATTCAACAAACAATCTCATCAACAAACAAACACTTTCTTATTGTAAACAGGAAGCAATTATTTTAAACTATGCAAGAGGCACCGTTGTTGATTTGCATGCGTTGAGAAAAGCAATTTTGAGCGGAAAAATTGGCGGCGCTGCTGTTGATGTTTTTCCACAGGAACCAGAAAAAAATGGGGATCCTTTTCAATCAGAAATGCAGGATTTACCAAACGTTATTTTAACCCCACACATTGGTGGCAGTACACAGGAAGCGCAAAATAATATCGGGTTGGATGTGAGTGCGAAACTATTTAATTACTTGGAGAAAGGTATCAGTACTGGCTCTCACAGTATTCCGGGACTTGCATTGCCGCCGCAGGAAGGGGCCCACCGCATTTTGCACATCCACAATAATGTTCCCGGCGTACTAAGCAGCATCAACACATTGTTAAGCAAGAACAACATTAATATTTTGGGCCAATATTTGAAGACCAATGAAAGTACAGGGTATGTAGTGTTGGATCTGGATAAAAGCCTTAGCAAAAATGCCATGGAGTTACTAAAGGGTGTAAAAGGTACAAGAAAAGTGAGGGTATTGTACTAATTTCTGAATTTTCAATAATAATTGAAATCACTTACCTTTGCAACATAAATTTTCATTATGAAACTCGTAATTATCGGTGGTGGTTTTGGTGGCTTAAGATTAGCAAGAGAATTAAGTAACCGAGCAGGTTTTGAAATAACATTGCTTGATCGGTTCAACTACCACCAATTTCAGCCCCTGTTTTATCAGGTGGCAACCGCGGGTTTAGATCCGAGTAACATTTCTTTTCCATTAAGAAAAGTTTTTCACAACAGCAACAATGTTCGTTTTTACATGGCGAATGTGAAGGAAATAATTCACCAACAAAATAAAGTAATTACAGATATTGGTGAATTTGAATACGATCAATTGGTAATGGCTACCGGTGCAGATACAAACTTTTTTGGCAACGAATTAATGGCAGCCAATGCTATGCCGATGAAGAGCACGGTGGAAGCAATTGAACTGCGACACAGAATGCTCACTAATTTTGAAGACGCTTCTGCAACGAAAGACCCAGTTGAATTACAGCGGTTGATGAATGTAGTTGTTGTGGGTGGCGGACCGACAGGAGTGGAGCTTAGCGGTGCCATTGCAGATATGCGCAGATTTGTTTTACCGAAGGATTATCCTGAACTTGATTTTAGTAAAATGGTCATTACGCTTTTGGAAGGATCATCGAAAACTTTAGCTGCTATGAGTGAAAAAAGCAGCGAGCAATCTCAAAAATATTTAGAGGAACTTGGTGTAATTGTGCGGACAGACAGTATTTTGACGGATTATGATGGAAATACCGCCACTTTAAAAGATGGCAGCAAAATAGAAACTGCCCTTGTTATTTGGGCAGCAGGTATTAAAGGAAATGTATTACCTGGTATCGATAATAGCATTATAGCCCGAGGAAACAGGGTAAAAGTAAACAGGCAATGTTTGGTAAATGGTTTTGAAAATGTGTATGCAATTGGTGACGTGGCGTATATGGATAGCGATCCAGCTTTTCCAAACGGTCACCCGCAAGTGGCGCCTGTAGCCATACAACATGCAGATATGCTTGTAAATAATTTGAAGCTTATTCAAATGAAAAGCAACAACGACCGCATGGAAGAATTTTTATACAACGATAAAGGTGCCATGGCTACGGTTGGAAGAAAATTAGCTGTGGTAGATGTGCCGAAACCCAAATTACATTTCGGTGGTTTTATGGCTTGGCTGGTATGGATGTTTCTTCACTTAATGTTGATACTGGGTGTAAAGAATAGGCTATCCGTTTTCTTTAACTGGTTCTATAATTATTTTACAAAAGATCAAAATTTACGTTTGATATTTAAAGTAAACTATAAGGAAAGACATACATAATTACAACTTACAATCTCCCAATTTTTAACCTCAGCGAAAACTCCTTTTTCTCATTTCTTTGAGGTGAAAACAATCCATCACACCAAATTTAATATGGCTAAAAAATTTTTAACAGCGGAATGGAACAATCTTATAATGGCAAATTATATTATTGATCCTGCAATACTGGCTCCATATCTACCCCCAAAAACTGAGTTAGATTTTTACCATGGAGAATGTTATGTAAGCCTTATTGGCTTTATGTTTGAGCAAACAACAATGCTTGGTATGCGCATACCATTCCATATAAATTTTGAAGAAGTAAATCTGCGATTTTATGTGCGGGTAAAGGATGGAGATAAATGGAAACGTGGTGCAGTTTTTATAAAAGAGATTGTGCCAAAATTTGCCATAACCATGGTGGCAAATACTTTGTACCGAGAAAAGTATGTTACGTTACCCATGAAAAACTTTTACAAAGAATTAAATGATGAAATAAACTTAGGCTACCAATGGAAGTATAAAGGCAATTGGAATAAACTGGAAGCTACTACTGAGCTGAAAAATTCAGCAATGGAACCCGGTAGTAAAGAAGAATTTATTGCAGAACATTATTGGGGCTATTCAAAATACAATGCACTTACAACTTTTGAATACGCAGTGCAGCACCCAAGTTGGTATGTACACAAGGTAAAAAGCTACAACATTGAATGCAATTTTGAAAAGTTATATGGAAGTGAATTTACATTTTTAGATAGTGCAAAACCCGACACCGTATTTATGGCGCAAGGCTCACCGATTGCTATTTTACACAAAAAGAATTTATAATTGGAAAGGCTCTATCGCTTTTTTAAAACATCAAACAACGAAGTGATTTTAATTTTACTCATCATTGAAGAAGAAAAATATCTGTCAGAAAATGATAACATTTTTTTTATGCCAGCCTTTAAATCAAAATAATTATCAGATAAGTTTTCATTATCACCAACATTTATATAAACATATTTTGCATCTACATTGCTTTCAATGCTAAAGCGGTTATCGCCTTCTGGCAAAATGGTGAAACTTGGTTTTAGTACCAACAATTGTTTTGGGTAAACACTATCAATTACTAACTCAACATCATCTCTATAACTATCCTTAACCGCATACCACGCTGCTTTTGGTGCTCTGCTAAAATCTGTAATACTCCAACTTGTGGCAGGCCAACAATCGTTCAGTTGCCACAATAAAGTCCCCATATTGTAAGGCATTTTATTTCTCTGCACAGCTATACAATTCTTTACAATATAATATTGCAAACATTGGGTGAGATAACTGTATTCTTTTAGTGACAATCCTGACAATGTAGAAGAATCAATAAAATATTTATCCAGATAAAAATTTAGTTTATAAAAACCATTGCTTGCTTTTTGGTGCCATTGAATAGCGGTTGAATTATATTTTAAATCGGTAGCAGGAACATAGTTTTTTATAGTTTCATAATTTGGCATTGCCTGCATACCATACTCACTTATAAACCTACCGGTATGTGATTTAAAAGTTTCCCAATCTTCCATTCCCCACCACAAACCCCAATAATGGCTATCGCCTTCGGTTAAACTTTTTTTATTTCCCCACCCTAATTTTGGTGAAGATGAAACGTAGGGCCGTCTGCCATCGTATTCATTTACCCAGGCTTTTAAACTGTCTTCAAACAACATGTTATAATTGATCCAAACTTTTGCAGAATCTGCACCGTGTAGGTTAAATTGGTTTTGCCAACCCCAATTATGCCAGGCTTCATCTATTTCATTATTGCCACACCACAGCACTATGCATGGATGAATTTTTAATCTGTCTATTTGATAAATAACCTCTTCCTTTACGTTTTGCATATAAACACTATCGCCGGGATACATGCCGTTTGCAAACATAAAATCCTGCCAAACCATTATCCCGAGGCTATCACATAAATGATAAAAATAATCGTCTTCGTAGACGCCGCCGCCCCATACACGGAGCATATTCATATTTGCATTTTTTGCAGCTTTCAGTAACCTTAAGTAATCATACTTTTTTACATTGGGCAGGAAAATATTTGCGGGTATCCAGTTAGCGCCTTTTACATAAATGGGCTTACCGTTTTGTTCAAAATAAAATGATTCTCCAATGGAATCTTTTTGTTGAATAAGTTTAGCAAAGAGAGGACGCAACTGAGATTGGATGTCGGCTTTTTTACCATCATAAAATTGTAGCGAAATATTCTTCCAAATACCACAGCTAATGAATGTTGGGCCCCAATCCCACCCAAACTGAAAGGCGGCTTTGCGGGCATACACCCGGTTGTTATCAGGCAAAACGAGTGGGAGAGCAGCTTTAGCCATACTGTCTACCATCTTTTTGGTGGAATGAAAATAAATCTTTAGCGAATTCTGTCCAACTTTCAACAATGGCTTTACGTCAATTCGCCATCCCCGAAACATGTTGTTTGCCTTTAAAATTATTTTATCATTGAGGTAAACATCTGCATAGGTATCCAGCCCCTCAAACTTGATTTCCGCTGCATAGTTATTTAAGTTATTTCCCGTAACAGTAAAACTTGTTTTGTAAGTCCAGTCACAAGTATCAATCCATTGCAGTCTCTTTTCATTGTCTGCGAAAAAAGGATCTGATATCAGTTTATTAGCTAATAGATCTGTATGGATAGTGCCGGGGACTGAGGCATTACACCAATGTACTTTATTTGAATTTGTAAATTGCCATCCTTTGGTGAGCTCAATACTGAAAGGCTGTGCAAAGGAGTTTGAACAAAAAAATAAATACAGTAATAATTTAAAAAATGAAGACATTTAATTATAAATATTATTGCGAAAGTTGAGAAAGTATTTCTACCATATTTTTTATTTCTTCCTCATCAGTCCAAACAGATTGCAAATTCTCCTTCATATTATCATTAAAAACTTTCATGTTAGTAGGCTCCATTTTTCGGGCAGAGCTGTGAAACTCAACCGCAGTAGTGGCGTGCGCAAGCTCTCCAATATTTAATGCCCTTACTCCGCTGCCGGGCATAATGATAATTCGATCATCTGCTACCTGTATCAACTTTTTTAAATTATCAATGCCTTCCATTGCCGTTGGGTGAAACCCGGATGTTAGTATTCTTTCGAACCCGCTTTCAATAACATCTTCCAACGCCTGAAATGGATCTGTAACACGATCAAATGCTCTATGGAAAGTAGCACTCATCGGATATGCAAGCTGCACCAAAATTTTGCATCTTACTTTATCAATAGTTGCATCTTCGTTTAATAAGCCAAATACTACTCCATCACATCCAAGCTCTTTACAAACCTTCACATCAGCTTTCATTATTTCAAACTCTTCATTCGTATACAAAAAATCGCCACCTCGTGAACGAATAATAGGAAACAAATCAATGGTTAAAACCTGCCTTGCAGCCTTTATAAATCCATAAGAGGGCGTGGTACCGCCTTCTCCAGGGTTATCGCATAATTCTATTCTGTTTGCTCCAGCAGTTTGTGCTACTACACAACTTTGTAAATTAAATGCAATCGTTTCAAGTGTATATTTCAAAAAAATAATTTTAGTAAGGCGGATTAGATTTATTTAGCCCATAATGAATTTAGATGCTACAATTTTATTTTCCGTTGCCGTTCTTAAACTATAAACAAAACCCTTTTGTATGGCATAAGCCCCATGTTCTCCTTTTTTGTTCATGGCTAAAAAACCAACCTGCAATGTTTTTGCTTTTGCTTTATCTCTATTTACAATGCGCTCCACCGCCTTCCTACAGGCATTTTCAGGTGTGTAACCTTGTCGCATAAATTCAACGACTAAATGTGTGCCGCAAATACGAATTACTTCTTCGCCAACACCGCTACTTGTAGCACAGCCAACTTCATTATCTACAAACAAGCCGGCGCCAATTACTGGAGAGTCTCCTACACGCCCATGAATTTTAAAAGCCATCCCACTAGTAGTAACCCCGCCACTCATATTTCCTTTTTTATCCATTGCCAACAATCCCATTGTATCGTGATTTGGTCTGCCATCGTCAAAAAAGGCTGGAGCAAATGGACCACCGAATTTCTTTTTATTTTCAATGTTCACTTCTGGCTTGTATTCGTTTTTCTTCAACCATTCTTTGTAAGCGTTTTCTGCATCTTTCGATAATACTTTTGGCTCCTTAGCAAAACCATTTTCCAGCGCAAACTGTTGTGCTCCGTTACCAACAAGCAATACATGCGGAGAGTTTTCCATCACTTTCCTCGCAACAGAAATGGGATGTTTTACATCTTCCATTCCGGCTACGGCGCCACAATTTGAATGTTCATCCATTACACAAGCATCCAATGTAACAATGCCATCTCTATCAGGATAACCGCCCAGACCCACACAACAATCAATTTTATTTTCAATAGAGATAGCACCAATTTCTATTGCATCAAGTGCACGCCCACCTTTTTCTAAAACAGGCCATGCTGCCTCATTTACAGCCATGCCACTATCCCAGGTTGAAATTACAATTGGCAAAACTGGCGCAACAGTAAAAGCATTTACCTTACTAAATGATATTGCTGACAATCCAAAAGAACCTAGTTTAAGAAAATGTTTACGGTCCATTTTTTATTTTAAAGATATGAAAGATGCCAGTACAAAATACTTTGCATTTACCTGCAGAAGATCAACCCAATTTTACTCAAATTAAGTTGAACGTAAATACAAATATTTTAATAGTATTTTTAACCTTTGTAAATAAAATGTAAGATGGCAGATATATTAATTATTGATGATGAGAAGGCGATAAGAAAAACACTTTCAGAAATTTTATCTTTTGAAGGTTATACAATTGAAGAAGCCGCTGATGGCGAAGAAGGGTTAAAGAAATTTGGATTAAAAAATTATGATGTGGTGCTTTGCGATATCAAAATGCCAAAAATTGACGGCATAGAGTTTTTAGAAAAAGCAAAAGCTGTTAATGCTGATGTTCCCATAATAATGATTAGCGGACACGGCAATTTGGAAACAGCTGTAGATGCTGTAAAAAAAGGTGCATTTGATTATATAAGCAAACCACCAGACCTTAATCGATTGCTGATTACACTTCGCAATGCAATTGACCGTACTAGCCTTGCTGCAGAAACAAAGGTGCTGAAAAGAAAAGTAAATAAAATGGGAGAGATGGTGGGCGATAGCCCTGCCCTTGAAAAAATAAAACATACAATAGAGAAAGTCGCACCTACAGATGCACGTGTGCTAATTACCGGTGAAAATGGTGTCGGTAAAGAACTGGTTGCAAGATGGATTCACGAAAAAAGCAATCGCAGTACCGGGCCAATGGTAGAAGTTAACTGCGCAGCAATACCCGGAGAACTGATAGAGAGTGAATTGTTTGGCCATGAAAAAGGCTCTTTTACTTCCGCTATTAAACAAAGGATTGGCAAATTTGAACAGGCAAATGGAGGCACTTTATTCCTTGATGAAATAGGGGATATGAGTTTAAATGCACAGGCAAAAGTTTTACGTGCATTACAGGAAGGAAAAATAACAAGAGTTGGCGCAGATAAGGATATCAGCGTTGATGTTAGGGTAGTAGCGGCTACCAATAAAGACTTGTTAAAAGAAGTTGATGAGAAAAACTTTAGGCTCGATCTTTATCACCGGCTTGGGGTAATCATTATTCATGTACCCTCATTAAAAGAAAGACAGGAAGATATTCCAAAACTGGCCGCACATTTCACCAAAATAATTGCAGCAGAATATGGCCAGCCAAAAAAAGAATTTGACAAAGATGCAATGGCTATTTTAAAGAGCTACAATTGGGGTGGAAATATAAGAGAGTTACGCAACGTTGTTGAACGGCTCATCATAATGGGCGGAAAAACAATTACGGCGGAAGATGTAAAAACTTATGCCGCTCCTTAGTTTAAAAAAGCTGCTAACTTTTTAAATGTTAAATCTCTTCTTTTGTAATTTTCAAATATTACTTTTGAAGCTAATAAAAAACTGTTTATGAGTATTGGTTGGATAATTTTTATTGTGGCTGCTGTTGGCTGGCATGTTGGTATGTATGGAATGTTTAAAAAAGCGGGTATAGAGCCATGGAAAGCGCTTGTTCCTTTTTACAATACATGGTGTATGGTAGAAAAAATGGAATTGCCAAAATGGTGGTTTTTCGTACAATTTATTCCAGTCGCCGGTACTTTTATTACAATTTGGATCACAATAAAATTCACAGAATATTTTGGGCGTTTTGGTTTGGGGCACCATGCAGCGGCAGTTTTTCTACCTTTTTTGTATTTTCCTTATTTAGGTTTTTCCGCAAATGAAAGATATGCGGGGAAAAAAGTGGTAGACAATTATAAAAAATCAGGTACAAGAGAATGGATTGATGCAGCTGCATTTGCTGTTGTTGCTGCAACCATTATCCGCACATTTGTTTTTGAAGCGTATACCATTCCTACACCTTCCATGGAAAAAACTTTACTCGTAAACGACTTTTTGTTTGTAAGTAAATTTTCTTACGGTCCTCGAATTCCGAATACACCAATCGCAATGCCCTTTGTACATCACACTATGCCTTTCGTTCCGGTAAAATCTTACACAGAAGCAGTACATATTCCTTACACAAGATGGCTAGCAACGCCAGTAAAAAGAAACGATGTCGTCGTTTTTAATTTTCCTGTTAATGATACTTTGATCAATGATCCGATTATTGATGGACAACAACAGTTTGGCAGCCAGATAACGTATTACCAGGAAGTAAGAGAAATAGGTCGTGAACAAACATGGAACAGGTATGGCTCCGATATTATAACAAGACCAGTTGATAAAAGAGAAAATTTTATAAAAAGATGCGTGGCTGTTGGAGGTGATGTGTTGCAGGTTGTAAATGGAAAAGTAATGGTAAATGGAGAGCAGTCGCCTTCATTTCCGCAGTCTGAAAGGTATTCGATAATGAGTACGCCACCTAACAGTTACTTAGATAAGGAATCACTTTCTGCTATGGGAATTTATGCTCGTATCGATCAATTTGATGTTAGACAAATTGATCAATCTAATTGGTTGGTAAACATTACAAACGAAGAAATGCCCAAACTTAAATTACCTGCAGGTTATTCTATCACAGATTATATTATGCCTCCAGACAAACAGCTTTTCCCATATTATGACACAGCCAACCATTGGTCCGCTGATAATTATGGTCCTTTAACAATTCCACAAAAAGGCACATCAATACAATTAACACCAGACAATTTAATTCGTTACCAACGTTGCATAGAAGTGTACGAGGGAAATAAATTTGAAAATAGAAATGGTCAGTACTTTATAAATGATGTTGCTGCAACTTCTTATACTTTTAAAATGAATTATTTTTGGATGATGGGAGATAACAGACACAATTCCCTAGACAGCAGATATTGGGGTTTTGTACCCGAAGACCATGTTGTAGGAAAAGCATCTTTAATATGGTTTAGCTGGGAAGGTGGACCAAGATGGAAAAGAATATTTAATAGCATCAAGTAATAAAAAAATACATAACTTTAAAATAATAAGAATCCTCTCAGCTACTTGCAGAGAGGATTTTTTGTCTCAATTACTTTTTCATTTTTATTTGGCAATAAGTTTGTAACGACTGTCTTTAGAATGATTAAACGCTTTAAATAGAAAAATGAATAAACAACATAGTTTTGGATACGAAGTTTATAATGATATAAGCGAACTCACCAAAGAGGATGCAGCCTTAATGGACGAAGCCAGAAAAACTACACAAAAGGCTTATGCGCCTTACAGCAATTTCTTAGTAGGTGCAGCGGCACTTTTCAATAATGGAGAAAAGGTTTATGGTACCAATCAGGAAAATGCATCTTACCCTGTTGGTATTTGTGCAGAACGTGTTTTGCTTGCATCTGCAAGTATGCTTCAAACCGACGAACCAATAAAAACAATGGCAATAAGTTACAACAATCTTTCTCGCAATGGTGGCAGCGACAGACCGATTTCTCCCTGCGGAATGTGTAGACAAAGCCTCGCAGAATACGAAGAGCGTACAGCCCAACCAATGAGACTAATACTTTCAGGAATGGAAGGGAAGGTAATTATAATTGAAAGTGCAGTACAACTTTTGCCATTTTCTTTTGGAAGCGATAGTATGAAATAATTTGTTAGCTAGTATCATCCACTTAAAAACAATATGGATGATCCGCATAATGGAATTACTTACCCAATCTTAAAACCGTTATCTGTTTTTCTTTCTGGTTGCAATAAAATAACATCATTATTTTCGTTGTACACTCCCAATACAAGGCACTCACTCATAAAATCTGCAATTTGTTTTGGAGGGAAATTTATTACAGCGATAATTTGTTTACCAACTAATTCATTGGGTTGGTATAGAGTTGTGATTTGTGCGGATGAATTTTTTATACCTTCTTTTCCAAAATCAATTTTAAGTTTATAAGCAGGCTTTTTCGCTTTTAAGAACGGTAGTACCTCAATTATAGTACCGAGGCGCATATCAATTTTCTCAAAGTCTTCCCAAGAAATCATATCTCTGTAATTTTTACAACAGCATCTAAATTTATTCTTCCAAAAACATGCGGAAACATCTCGTTAACAGAAGGTGCCAATTCAAATTTTAGCTCTGCTTCTAATTTAGTTTCATCAATATGCATCAACAGCAAATCTTTTTTACCCTTATAATATCTTTCTAACACACCCGTCACCTGAGACTCTGTGCTGTTGTGTATGAAACCTTCTGTTTGCAGGGACGGATCATCAAAAAAACCTTTCTCTTTAGCTGCCTGCCATTGCTTTTTGTCAGTAATGTGGTAAATCATAATTCCAACATTTCTATCAGAGAATTTATCTCTTCAATTTTTAAATATTGTGCGTTGCTTTCAAAACACTTTTTTAATTCTAATAACAATAAAACAATGATGGACTTATTATTGAAAGGTTTGAAAAATGCAGAGGTAGGAGGGATTGACATTTTTTTGAAGTAATTCTCTACATCTTTATGAGAATACATTTGTCCGTTCACCGGATCTATGTAAAATTTTATTTTTTCCGAAGCATGACCTTTTGGATTTAGTATATCGTAATGCTGATCAAAATAACCTAGAATAAACTGTTTAGGAATATTTATGGCATAAACAGGCACATCGAGTAACCCACAAAGTATTAATAAGAGTGTACCATTTCCAAATGCATTGCCTTTGCGCAACTCAAGCGTTTTATCTAACAGAAAACCATCCTCATTATCGTAACTTATTTCTATTCCTTTTTGCTTGTAGTAATTATATACTATGCTCCCAATGACATTTATCTGCTCCATTGGGGTCAAATAACTATTCATTTCAAGCCATACATTTCTTCTTAACTTCTCTATTTCTTTAAAAATTATTGTTGAATCCATTGACGGATGAACAAACTTGGAAAGCAATAAACAACCTGCAAGTAGGTCTGCAGTTCCTGTAGACCATTTTTCAAAATCATCTTTTAAATCTTTAAAATGAAGTCTTTTTATGAGCGCATCTATTCTGTCGTGGAGTGCAGTGTTGGTAGTGGATTCGTCAAAATTTTCCAGATTTGGAATAATGTCTTTACCAAATGATATGATTTTATTGCTAACAGTTTCATAGACGATTTCGTCGGGATCGTCAATCAATTTCAAGAGGGCTTGTATTTCTCTATTTTCCTGCATCAGCTGGGTATTTGGTTAGTTTCTGCCTCTTTTACTAAATAACAGAGGCGCAGTTCCTCAAAGCTAAATTTTCTTCTTCACTTTTACAAGCACTTTTAAGAATAATTAGTGCATGCAACAAATTTCAAATAAATTAAACTCTTTCAATTCCCTTCGTTAAAAAGTACCGTAAAACATCCCTATTTTTTTCTGGAAGCTGCTTTTTTAGGTGCCGCTTTTTTGGTAGCTGCTTTCTTTTTTGCAGGTGCTTTTTTATCAAAGGCTTTGGGGTCTTGTATCAAGATCATTTTTTTGATACTACCTAAATCTAGCATTGAAAGTTCTTCTACAGAATATTTTCCATTAGCACCTCCACCAATAACTTTTAGTTTCTTTTTATTAAACTTTATTATTGGTCCCCATTGGCCGTTCTCGAGCGTTATTTTTTCTTCAGGCCAGTTTTGAATAATCCTGTTTGACTCTTTTTCTAACTTTTTTTCTATTAACTCGTTGCAATCCTGTTGTGTAAGTTTGTCAAAATCGTATGCCCGCGGTATGTTTATAAACATTTCATTCCACTTTATAAATGGACCAAATCTCCCCTTCCCTTTTGTAATCGGCTTGTCTTCAAAGTGTGCAATGGGTGCATCTTCCACCCGTTTTGCTTCAATAATTTCTATTGCTCTATTAATGTCTACATTCGCTGGCTGTTCTCCCCGTGGTATAGAAATAAATGCATCGCCAAATTTTACATAAGGTCCAAATCTGCCAATACCGGTTGTTACATCTTGCCCTTCATACTCGCCCAATGGTGCCCCAACTTTAAACAAGTCCAACGCTTCCTCCAGCGTTATTGTTTCTATACTTTGTTGTGCAGTAAGTTTTGCAAACTTTGGCTTCTCTTCATCAGTTTGTGCACCAATTTGCACCATTGGCCCAAAGCGCCCCATGCGTGCACTAATGGGTTTACCAGTTGCTTCATCCGTTCCTAAAATCCTTTCTCCTTTTGCTCTTTCCGCTGTTTCCAATGTATATTCAACACCTGTGTGAAAAGGTGTGTACCAATCACCAACCATTTTATTCCATACCATTTTGCCTTCGGCAATGGCATCAAATTCTTCTTCAATGTTTGCTGTAAAAGAATAATCCATTACTCTTTTAAAATGCTCACTTAAAAAATCTGTAACTACCAATCCTAAATCTGTCGGAAATAATTTGCCTTTTTCTGCCCCGGTATTTTCTTGTGATGAGGTTTTTGTAATAGTATCATTCTTCAAAGTCACGACTCTCACAGTTCTTTGTATAGGTTCTTTGTCTTTCTTAATTACATAGTTCCTTTTCACAATAGTCGTAATTGTTGGTGCGTATGTACTTGGTCTACCAATCCCCAGCTCTTCAAGCTTTTTTACCAACGATGCCTCTGTGTACCGTGCGCCCGGTCTTGTAAATCTTTCGGAACCTGTCATCTCTCTAAATGCAAGTTTTTGCCCTACGGTTAAATTTGGTAACCTGCTTTCACCTTCTTCATTGTCATTTTCTTCCTCATCATCTGTACTTTCCAAATACACTTTTAAAAACCCATCAAATTTCAACACTTCTCCACTTGCACTCAGTTCTTGTTTATTGGTACTTATTTCAATTTTCGCAGTCGTCTTTTCAAAAATAGCATCGCTCATTTGCGATGCGATGGTACGTTTCCATATCAATTCATATAAACGATTCAAATCTTGGTCAGCAACCACTCGTGCATCCATGTACGTTGGGCGAATGGCCTCATGGGCCTCCTGCGCACTTTCATTTTTATTTTTATATTTTCTTACCTGCAAATACTTTTCGCCAAAACTGCTGTTTATTTCTTTTTTGATAGCATCCATAGCGGTTTCGCCTAGGTTTACACTATCCGTTCTCATGTAAGTTATCTTACCGCTTTCGTATAATTTCTGCGCAAGCAACATCGTTTTGCTTACGCCGTAACCAAGCTTTCTGCTTGCTTCCTGCTGCAAAGTAGATGTTGTGAATGGTGCAGCGGGTGTACGTTTCCCGGGTTTTACTTGAATATCTTTTACGGTATAATTTGCCCCAATGCAAGATTGCAAAAATTGCTCTGCGTTAGCCTGCTGATCAAATTTTGCACCTTCTGCTTTAAAATGAAGTGTGCGGTCGTTAAGATCGGTAGCCCCAAGCAAGGCCTCAATTTTAAAACTCCTTATAGGAGTAAACTGGTTTATTTCTCGTTCTTTTTCGGCAATCAATTTTACTGCTACACTCTGCACACGACCCGCACTTAAGCCGCCCTGCATTCCTATTTTTTTCCACAATACAGGGCTCAATTCAAAACCTACAATCCTGTCAACTACTCTTCTTGCCTGTTGTGCATTTACAAGATTCATATTTATCAACCTTGGATTAGCGACTGCTTTTTGAATTGCCGGCTTCGTAATTTCATGAAAAACGATACGCTTGGTCGTTTTGGGATCTAGCTTTAAAACCTCCGCCAAATGCCAACTAATTGCTTCACCTTCACGGTCCTCATCCGACGCCAGCCAAACCTCGTCCGATTTTTTTGCGGCACTAATCAAATCCTTTACCACCTTATCTTTCTCTGCCGGGATAATATATTTGGGTACAAAATTGTTGTTTACATCAATGCCCATATCATTTTTCTCCAAATCTCTGATATGGCCAAAGCAACTTCTTACTTCGAAATCTTTTCCAAGAATTGCTTCAATTGTTTTTGCTTTTGCAGGCGACTCCACTATCAATAAATTCTTTGCCATAATGTATTTTATATTTC
Source organism: Chitinophagales bacterium (assembly GCA_038225275.1). Taxonomy (GTDB): domain Bacteria; phylum Bacteroidota; class Bacteroidia; order Chitinophagales; family Chitinophagaceae; genus Ferruginibacter. The sequence continues at coordinate 16,758 of JBBREY010000003.1, forward strand.
TCTTAACCCGTTTTCTTCTAAACTTAATTATTAAATCTTACGTATTTGTAACGTGCAAAGTTTGTGCAATATTAAATGAAAAATAAAAATACGTTCATTAAAATCATTTTATTGTGAATACGTGCTTGTTTTAAACAAAGTACTTTCAATATATTTACAAATCTTATTATTTAATTTATTTCATCTTTAGCGCTTTTAATCATTTAATGAATATAACTTTTGTTGGTTGTGGTAATGTTGCAAATGTATTGGCAAGACTATGTGAAAATAAGGGGCATAGCATTACACAGGTAATTGCCCGCAATAAAATTGCAGGTGAAGAATTTGCGAATAAGTTTAAGTGTAGTATTATTGGTTTTAATGAAGTACCAACTAAGGAAATAGATATAGTAATCGTTGCACTATCTGACAATTCGTTGCCTGAAGCTATTAATAATCTACATTTTGGAACAATCCCTGTTGTGCATACTGCAGGCTCTTGTAGTATGACAGTATTAGAAAATATGTCAACGAATTTTGGGATATTGTATCCCCTACAAACATTAAGAAAGGAAATGGAATTCGTACCTGAAATCCCTTTTTTAATTGAAGGAAATAATGAAGAAACTTTAGCATTTATCAAAAATCTTGCAAATACTTTAAGCGATAGTGTTACTGTTCAAAATGCGGAACAACGTCTTCGACTGCATGCATCTGCAGTTATTGTAAACAATTTTACCAATTATCTTTTTAGTGTAGCTGAAAAATTCTGCAAAGATGAAAAAGTAGATTTCAATTTATTATTACCTCTAATAAAACAAACTGCTGCAAGGGTGCAAAATCATTCACCTCTCAGTATGCAAACAGGACCTGCAGTGCGAGGCGATATAACAACGCTAGATAAACATCTGCGGTTGCTTACTGATTATCCTAAACTCCGTACGTTGTACATGAGACTCACTGATGGCATCATGAATGGCTAGTAATTAAAAGAACTAATCCATTTAAAATAATATTTTCATTTTGATGTACAAATTTTTCTGCATTGTTTCGTTGTTTTTTCATTCGTCTGTTCACAGCCAAAATAATGTCAGCATAATCGTAAATGATTTATCTCAGCCAAAGGCTTCACAAATTTTTATAACGGGTGCATTTAACAACTGGAACCCCGGCGAAGCGAAGTATGCCTTGAAACGATTAGACTCTAATAAATGGGAAATTATTTTAAAAGATATTCCAAATGGCACACTTAGTTACAAATTTACACAGGGTAAGTGGGAAACTGAAGAGGTAACAGCAACTGGAGATAATATAAGCAACCATCAACTGGAAATTGAAAAAGATTATTCCATACAAATAAATATTTATGGCTGGAAAAACAATCCATCTCAACCGAAAAAACATACTGCAAGTAAAAATGTTTACCAGGTAACTGATTCATTTTATATTCCTCAACTGAATAGGCACAGAAAAATTCAAGTTTATCTTCCATCAAATTACAACAGGTCAAAAAAAAGATACCCTGTACTTTATATGCACGATGGCCAAAATTTGTTTGACGAATACGATGCGCCATTTGGTGAATGGGGGATTGATGAGGCACTTGATAGCCTGCAAAAACAAACGGGTAAATATGCCATTGTTGTTGCAATAGATCATGGAAATGACAAGCGAATAACCGAATATAACTTTGAATACAACAAAAAATATGGGGCAGCAGAGGGCAAAGATTATGTTGACTTTTTAACGACAACTTTAAAAACATTTATCGATTATAAATACAGGACAAAAAAAGGCAAACTGACAACAGCAATTGCGGGAAGTAGCTTAGGAGGCTTAATAAGTACTTACGCTGTTTTACACTTCCCTGCAATATTTGGTACGGCAGGTATTTTTTCGCCTGCATATTGGATAGCACCTTCCATTGACTCGTTAACAAAGCCGACCTTTAAAAAAACGAGTAACCGCTTCTGGTTTTTTGCGGGTGAAAAAGAGAGCAGCGATATGGTGCCGGATATGAAAAACGTAGAAAACAACATTGCAAAAAATGTAAGGAATGATGTTTTATTTACTGTAGATGCAAATGGAACCCACAACGAACAAACATGGCGCAAATGGTTTCCATCATTTTATATTTGGTGGATGCAAGGAATTAAAAAAGGAAAATAATTATTTGTAGGGGAAAACTATATCAGTTTGTTGTTTATATGCATCGATTTTTCCTTTTTTAAGTTCAAACGGATTATCGATATAAATTTCGTAAGCTAGAGCTGATTTCTTTCTATTTTTTTCCTTCAACATTTCGGTGATTGCATCGTAACCCACACTACTCATTACATTCGGCCCAAAAAAATGTGCTATCAAAGCACTATCGCCTCCTGTCTTTTTTATAAAAAAGCCTTTCGGCATTTTTGCGGGCTCCTTCGCAACAGGTATACCAACTTCAAAAAAGAATGGCGCTTTTTGGGATTTATACCATGCAATTGGATGCCCTATCTGTTTCAATTTAGCAGCAGTTATAGCTTCAGGAATTTTTTTATTGTATAAGTTGCTAAGTTTTGCACTTAAACCTACACTTGTAGATGAACTGTCTTTCATGCAAAAGACTATCAATTTTGCTTCGACGGTATCAATGATATTAATGATGGGGCCCTTTTGTGGCGTTTCAACTTTATTATTGCTGCCTGTTTCTTTTTTTACCAATGGCGGCGGAGCTGGCGCTTTTTCCTTGCTATCTTTGCATGAAGCAATTACCACAGAAATAAATATCACTGATTTTAAACAAGAATAAAATTTCATTTTTTTAGAATATTTTAAGCAGAGAGTGCGCAAAATAGCAATTAAATTTTACGGGAGATGTAGTTTATTCATCCATATTTTTGATAACAGCTAATTTACAGTACGTTTGCACTCCGAAAACAGCAGCATGTATACCATCACTTTTAATTTTGAACAAAAAGGTTTAGAACCAATAATAATTTCCAATGTTTTAGCAGGCGATTCTCTTTTAGAGGTGGCCTTGAAAAACAACATTGATTTGCATCACAATTGTGGTGGAGTTTGCGCTTGCAGCACCTGCCATTTGTATGTTGACAAGGGTGAAAACTTAATAGAAGAATTAAGTGATAGAGAGGAGGATTTTATTGACAGAGCTATAAATCCACGTTTGAGCTCAAGACTTGGCTGCCAGTGTGTTTTGGTAGAAGATGGGGGAGAAGTTGAGGTAACGCTCCCTGATCAAACACAATTTTTAGGGGAATAATTTGTTGCATTGAATTTTAAAAATAAGCACACAATAATATGAGTTTTGAATTACCAATACACTGGAACGATTATGAGGACATTGCCATCAAACTTTATGAAAAATTTGGTGATGATTTTAACGAAGGAAAAATTTACAGACTACGTTTCACCGATCTTTTAAACTGGGTTTTAGAAATTCCAAGTTTTGTTGGTAAGAGAGAAGAAAGCAATGAAGGGCATTTGGAGATGATACAAAGCACATGGGTTTACGAATGGAGGGACAACCAAAAATAGAAAGAATATGAATGCTTTGGCCCTTTTGAAAAACGTTAGACTGTTTGTTTTTGATGTAGATGGAGTACTTACAGATGGATCAATAATTTTACTGGAGAACGGGGAGCAGGCAAGGCAAATGAATATAAAGGATGGGTATGCTTTGCAACTTGCAATAAAGCATGGATATGAAATTTTAATAATTTCCGGCGGTAATTCCAACGCTGTAAAAGGCCGTCTGGAAAAACTAGGCATCCAACACATTTTTTTAGGAGTAAATAATAAGAAGGACCTCCTTTTAAATTTCATAGCAAAGCATAATTTTAAACGGGAAGAAACCTTGTATATGGGAGACGATGTTCCGGATGTGTTGCCAATGCGAGAGGTTGGAATAGCCTGTGCACCGGCAGATGCCGCCAACGAAATAAAAAACTTAGCGCATTATATTTCGCCGGCTTTAGGAGGCAAAGGATGTGTGAGGGATGTAATTGAAAAAGTTTTAAAATTGAATGGTCATTGGAATGAACCTAATGCTGTATCGTCTATTTAATTATCAATTTTTACCTGATTATACAATAAATGAAATTAGTAATTGCATTTTTCAGGTTGATAAGATGGCCCAACCTCATATTTATTGCTATTACGCAAATGCTTTTTTATTATTGCATTTACACACCACTTTTAAGAAATTTTCCATCCAATAATAACCAGCTCCTTTTTTTTATATTAATGACAGCTTCCATCTTTATTGCGGCGGGAGGCTACATAATTAATGATTATTTTGACATCCAGATCGACATTATAAATAAACCTGAGAGAATTGTCATTAACAAATTCATTAAAAGAAGATGGGCAATTGTTTGGCATTTATTCCTATCCACACTTGGCATATTACTTAGTCTTTATGTTAGTTTTAAGACGGGTGTGTGGCTCATTACGGCTGTAAATGTTTTTTGTATAGCGTTGTTACTATTCTACTCCACCACATTTAAAAGAAAACTATTGTCAGGTAATTTAATAATTGCGGCACTTACAGGTTGGGTTATTTTGGTAATATATCTGTTTGGTGGGGCACAAATTTTTTCTTTACAGGGCTGGTCCACGCCGGTTTCAAATTTGAATGTGCCTAAGTTTTTTAAGTTTACAATGCTCTACACATCTTTTGCATTTATCATGACTTTAATAAGGGAAGTAATAAAAGATTTGGAAGATATGGAAGGTGACAGGAAGTACAAATGCGAAACCATGCCGATCGTATGGGGAGTGCCTGCGGCAAAAATTTTTACCGCTGTTTGGATCTCCGTATGCATTGCTTTACTAGCCATTTTACAACTGTATTCTTGGCAATCCGGCTGGTGGGGGGCGGCAGTTTATATTCTTCTTTTAACCATTTTACCAATGGCTCTTTTGCTTCAAAAATTATACAACGCATTTACTTCCGCCCAATATAATGCCCTGAGCAAAATTGTAAAAATGGTTATGCTTGCAGGGATATTATCAATGTTATTTGTAAAATTTATTTTATAATGTTTAAACAAAAAGTAATACTTGCTTCCCAATCGCCAAGGCGAAAGGAATTGTTGCATTTGGCAGAGATTGATTTTGACGTACTTGTTGCAGATACAGATGAAACTTACCCCGCAGGCTTGTCTTTTGAAGACACAGCTATTTTTATAGCTAAGAATAAAGCACTTGCAATAGCCAATAAGCATACGACAGATAAAGTCATTATTGCGGCAGATACCATTGTCGTTTGCGAAGGCCAAATTATTGGCAAACCAATAAGTGAAGAAGATGCCATTCAAATAATCTCTAGATTATCGGGTAAGAAGCATAGTGTTATTACGGGAGTTTATATTCTTCAAAATACCAAAGAAATATCTTTCGCAGATGTAACTGAGGTAAGTTTTCATAATCTGACAACATCTCAAATAGAATACTACGTTAGTAAATACAAACCATTTGACAAAGCAGGTGCATATGCTATACAGGAATGGATAGGGGCGGTAGGAATTAAAAATATCAATGGCGACTTCTATAATGTCATGGGGTTGCCAATAAGCAGGGTAGTAGCCGCTTTACAGGAATTCGCTCCAATTTAAAATTCTTGAGTATAAATTCAACAGGTATGCGGTTATAAAATGATTTTGCAATATATTTAGTTATATAATTTATTATTTTACTTTCATGACCGAACAACTTCTCCAATTTATATGGCAGTTTCAGCATTACAATAAAAACAATCTGGTTTCAAGTAAAGGCGATCAAATACAGATTATTCAACCGGGTTTTCACAACACAAACCAAGGACCTGATTTTTTACATGCACAGGTAAAAATTGCAGATACTACGCTTGTGGGAAGCATAGAAATACACCTTAATGCAAGTGAATGGAGCAATCACAAACACAGCAGCGACAGCAATTACAAAAATGTAATTCTGCACATTGTATGGAATAATGATAAAAAACTAGATGTTGACATTCCAACACTCGAATTAAACAGTCGGGTTTCTTCGATATTGCTTGATAAGTATGAGTACCTAATGATGAACCGCAGTTTTATTCCATGTGCGGACCAAATTCACACAGTAAATGAATTTACTTTTACCGCTTGGAAGGAAAGACTAATGGTAGAGCGGCTACAGGAAAAAGCATCCTTGATTTCTGAAAAATTAAAAAATTACAATAACCATTGGGAAGAAATATTTTGGCAAGTATTGGCAAAGAATTTTGGAATTAAAATTAACAGTGATGCATTTGAAAGTATGGCTGTGTCTGTTCCACTCAGCATTTTAGCCAAACATAAAAATCAACTCCATCAGTTAGAAGCATTGCTAATTGGCCAATGCGGACTTTTAGAGGAAGATTTTACGGATGATTATGCGGTAATGTTACAAAAAGAATACAGGTTTCTTCAAAAGAAATATGATCTTAAGCCAACACATATTCCTGTGTATTTTTTGCGCATGCGGCCTGCAAATTTTCCAACAATTCGATTGTCACAGTTATCGGCTTTGATTCACAATAGCAATCACTTATTTTCTATAATAAAAGAAGGAGAAAGCTTAAAGGAAATAGAAAAACTATTTGATGTGGCTGCAAATGATTACTGGCATTATCATTATGTATTTGACGAAGAAACCATTTTTAAAAAGAAAACGATTGGCAAGCAGATGATCCAAAATGTAATTGTAAATACTGTTCTGCCTTTTTTATATGCATATGGGTGGTATAATAATACCGAACACTATAAAGAAAAGGCGGTATTGTGGGCCACACAATTATTACCTGAACAAAATACAATCACAAAAGGTTTTTCAGATCTCGGTATAAGCAATAAATCTGCCTTCGATTCGCAGGCACTTATTCAACTAAAAAATAAATATTGTAACCACAAAAGATGTCTTGATTGTGCCGTAGGTAATAGTATTCTAAAAAAAGAAATGGTCTTGTAAGTTCACCATTTATAAGTTATCAATACTTCCATATCGGGATGAAGACTTTTTGTAACAGGGCAATTGTTTCCTACTCTTTCTAAAATTGTTTTATCTTTTTCATCTAACTGCAGCGTTGTAGGCATAGTTAATTTTACTTCAATCCTTGCTACTCTTCGCGGTTCCGGCAACATATGTTTGGTAACTTCAATCGAAGTATCTGTAAGATCAATTTTCATGTCATCTGCCTTAATACCCATTGTAGTTGCTATGCAGGTTGCGAGAGATACACATAATAAATCCGTAGGGCTAAATCGTTCTCCTTTACCACGATTGTCAGATGGTGCATCTGTTTCAATGACACTGCCACTTTGCAGGTGTGTGGCTTCACATCTAAGTGTACCTTTATATATTATATTCGCTGTCATACTTTAAGTTTTTATTTTGTTTTTGGATGAATTAAATTTCGTGCTACTGCATGTAAACAATATAATTTTGTATAAATTTACTTTGATAAATCTTCCACATGAATAAAATATTTTTTTCGCTTCTAATTTTGGGCTTTTCTAATAACTTAATTGCACAAGAAAGAACAAAAAGTACAAAAGAACAGAAAAAAGAAATTCGCAAAGAAAGAATTACTGCTATTGCAAAACAAGAAGAAGAGGGTGTTATAACTTACAACAAACATATTGTGGGAGGCGTAAAATTGACAACTGATGGGTACGGTGCTTTTTTAGAAATCGGCAGAGCAAAATCTGTAAATAAAGCCTTACTTTTTCAACTTGACATATCTGAAAAAAAGCACCCAAAAGAGGAAAAACAATTTAGCCAAAGCACCAACGCCGGACCATTTATTTATGGGAAGATCAATTATTTTTATCCGGTAAAGCTGGGGATACAACAACAGTTTTTACTTGGTAACAAAGGCAATAAAAATGGCGTAAGTATAAGTGGGAATGTTGGCGGAGGGGTAAGCATCGGCTTGTTAAGGCCATACTTGTTGGGTTATGACAGTGCAGGTGTACAGATATTTAAAGGTCTTGCAGATGATAGCACAAGATTTTTAACTGAGGACCCGGTAAGTGGGCCGAATTTTGGAACAGGTTTTAATAAGTTAAAAGTTACACCTGGTGCATACGCAAAAGCAGGACTACGCTTTGATTACGGAAAATACAACGAAATGATTAATGCCATTGAGGTTGGTGTTGTTGCTGAAATTTACAGCAAAGCAATTCCCCAAATGGCTTTTACCAAACACGAAAAGTTTTTCTTTTCTGCATACGTTACCATTATGTTTGGCAAAAGAAAATAGCATTGGCGTTATCTTTGTCACCCAAACTTATATAACTCTAACATGGATTCCAATATATCAACCGAGGAACAAAAAATAAAAAAACCAAATTGGCTGCGTGTAAAACTTCCAATCGGTGAAGAATACAAACATGTAAGAAATTTGGTAGATACTCATAAACTTCATACCATTTGCGAAAGCGGCAATTGTCCAAACATGGGTGAATGTTGGGGTGCGGGCACTGCAACTTTTATGATTCTTGGTAATATCTGTACACGCAGTTGCGGCTTTTGTGCTGTTGCTACAGGCAGGCCTGATGCTGTTGATTGGGACGAACCGCAACGAGTTGCCGAAGCTATTCATTTAATGAAAGTTAAACATGCTGTTATAACTTCCGTTGATAGAGATGAACTTAAAGATGGTGGAAGTATTATTTGGGAAAATACAATAAAAGCCGTTTACGCTTTAAACCCTGATACGACTTTAGAAACCCTAATACCCGATTTTAAAGCAGAGAAACACAACATTCAAAGAATTATAGATGCAGCACCACATGTTGTGAGTCACAACATTGAAACTACAGAAAGACTTACCAAACAGGTTCGCATACAAGCCAAATACTGGCAAAGTATGGAGACTTTGAAAATATTAAAAGAGGGTGGAATGCGCACAAAAAGTGGCATTATGTTGGGCTTGGGCGAAGCAAAAGAAGAAGTGGTACAAACATTAAAAGATCTGTACAACAGTGGAGTTGATGTGGTAACGATTGGTCAATATTTACAGCCTACCAAAAAACATTTACCTGTAGAAAGATTTATTCATCCTGATGAATTTGCAGAATATAGAGAAATAGGATATCAACTTGGGCTGGATTACGTTGAGAGTGGTCCGTTAGTAAGATCATCATATCACAGCGAAAAACATGTTATAAAAAACTGGGGAAGAAATAAGTGGATGGAAGAGAAGCAATAATTTTTTATAAATGTTGAAACAAATAATTTTGAAGCCGGTTGTATTTTACAACCGGCTTCTTTAATGGAAGACAGTTAATAAAACCGTATATTTTTTAGTGACTAACTTGCACAAAATCTAATTTTAGTTTAATCTTAAAGTTTTTAAATTTGACGAATATTTTTGGTAAAAAATTTGCACCCGCAGGCATTGCTTTTACAAGTTTTATTGCTGTCTCCATTTTGCTGCGGTTGGCGCTGATGTATCAATCCGGCGTTAACACACACATGAATTTTGCCGAGTATGCGGGCTCATTTTTTATAGGAATTTTATACGATATTTCGGTGGCTCTATTTGCCATTATTCCATTGGTTTTATATGTTTGGTTACAAAATGATATTATTTACCGCAAAAAGATTGTTCCTTTTGTTATTAGCGTTTTTATCATTGTAATAGGGCTGTTACTTTTTACTAATATCATCCCGAAGGAATTTAATGCAGTGGTATTTAAAATATTACTTTACTATATTATTTTTCGTTTTGTTTTGTATTTGATAATGGCATTTGTAAGCGTGCGTGTAAGGGCTATAGTGAGGATCGTACTCATTAATGTTATGTTGGGTATAACGCTTATGCTGATCATTTTTAATGCAGTGAGCGAATGGTTCTTTTGGGAAGAATTTTCGACCAGATATAATTTTATAGCAGTAGATTATTTAATTTATACTAATGAGGTTATTGGTAATATAAAAGAGTCGTATCCCATTTATTTAATTGTAGCCTTTCTTTTTATAATAGTAGTTGCTGTACTTTTTGTATTTAGAAAAATCATTTCACGCTGGGTTCATCTTTGCGAAAGCATACAGCAAAGAACATGGAAAGCGTTGTTATTATTGGCTTTGCCCATTATTTTTTATTTTACGGTACAGGAAAAATGGCATCATTACAGTAAAAATGAATTTGCCAATGAACTTGCGGGCAATGGCATATACCAATTCGGCGTTGCTTTTCAAAACAACGACCTGGACTTTTACAAGTTTTACAAAACAATTCCGGATGCTGATGCATTTAAAGTCGTTAGAGAACAACTGAGCGACAGCAACAGCGTTTTCACTACAGATGATCCTTATAATATTGAAAGAAAAATAGGCTCAGGGAAAACCGAAAAGAAATTAAATATTGTTTTAATAAGCGTTGAGAGTTTGAGTGGCAGTTTTATGAAACATTTTGGAAGCACTGAAAATATAACTCCATATCTAGATTCTCTTGCAGATAAAAGTATGTTTTTTACAAATCTTTACGCATCGGGTACAAGGACTGTGAGAGGGTTGGAGGCATTAACTTTATCGTTGCCACCAGTGCCCGGGCAAAGCATTATTAAACGACCAGATAATGCAAACATGTTTACTGTCGGTTCAGTATTTCAAAGCAAGGGGTATGTTACACAGTTTATTTATGGTGGTTATAGTTATTTTGATAATATGCAGGCTTTTTTTAGTGGAAATGGCTATGAGGTAATTGACAGAAATGCTATAAAGCCTGCAGATATTCATTACCAAAATATTTGGGGCGTTGCAGATGAGGATGAATTTACACTTGCACTAAACACGATTGACAAAAACTACCTGCAACAAAAACTTTTTTTTACCCATATCATGACGGTTTCAAACCATCGTCCTTTTACGTACCCTGATGGAAGAATTGATATTCCATCAAATACTCAATCAAGAAGTGGTGCAGTAAAATATACAGATTATAGTATAAATAAGTTTTTAAAAGAGGCCTCCGCAAAACCCTGGTTTGATAGTACTATTTTTGTTATTGTAGCTGATCATTGTGCAGGAAGTGCAGGAAGCGTGCAACTTCCCGTTACAGGTTATCATATTCCGCTTTTAATATTTTCGCCAAAAAACATTGTCCCGCGGCAGATAAATGACTTAACTGCCCAAATTGATATTGCCCCAACCATTTTTGGATTATTAGATTTTAATTACACGTCAAAATTTTTCGGGCAAGATGTTTTAAATACTCCCACAGAAAAACGAAATGCATTTATAAGCACTTATCAAGGCTTAGGATTTATTAAGACCAACCAATTGATTATTCAGTCACCGGTAAGAAAAATAAACCAATACATCCCTGATTTTAAAACGGGAGCAGCCACCCTTACCAAAACAAACGATGGTTTAGTAAAGATGGCTACCTCCTTTTACCAGACAGCTGCCTGGCTTATTAAAAATAAAAAATTTACTAACTAATCAGCTTCTCTCTACTCGGATTGCATGCTGAACGTATCCCGTTCTTTGTTGGGTATTATTATTGTTTGTATTAGTTGGTTTATTGCAAGTTCCTAACGCCCAATAAATAAGGATAAAAATTAGTACCGTAGAGAAGCAGCCACCACCTAATTTTTTTGCACCGTAGCCGGCAATTAAGGTTTTAAATAAATTGTTCATTTCGTTGTTTTAATGATTAAATGTATAATTGCAAAACAAATTTGATACCGCAAATAAAAGATTGTAAAAAAACTTTAAGGTGGTTTATAAAAAGAATTAAACCTTTAAGGAACTCCCACCATTTTAAAATATCGATGAAATATGTCTAGACAGAATTATAAAAACCACCTTAAATTTTATGCTCCGCATCATTTTATATTTTTACCGCTAATGTGTTTTTTAGTGGCATTTGGCACATATAAATATTTTACAGATGAAGCGCAGAAGCTCATTTGGTGCATCCTCGCTGTTTTATCGTTTTGCATATTATACCTCGGTGTTATGGTAAGACAGCATTACGCACTAGGCAATCAAAATAGGATTGTGAGGCTAGAATTTTACTTAAGGTATTTTCAATATTCAGGCGAAAAATACAATGACAATTTAGATTTATTGACTTTCGGCCAAATTGCGGCTTTAAGGTTTTCGTCGGATGACGAATTCATAACCCTTACACATAAGGCAATTACAGAAAATACAAAACCGGATGAAATAAAAAAAGCAATCAAAAGCTGGAAGCCTGATGACATGAGGGTGTGATCAACTCTTAAAAATGCCCCGTTAAACAACGAGGCATTCTTAAGAGTTCAATGATATGGTTTTATCTTTTAAATAAAATTTTATTTGGATTTACCCCCGGCGAAACTGAGAAAGAAAATTTCTTTACACCAGCACTCGAAAAACAAGTAACATTTCCTGCCGTGCTAAAATTACCTGCATCTGAAATATAGACATCACCATTTTGCTCGTCTATATTAACCCCATAAGGTGTTTGTACAACTGTTGCGTCAGTTATAAATTCATTTCTAATAATTGTGTTCGTTGCTGTATTGTAAACTTTTGCAGTCCCGGTGCCTCCGTAGTTATTGTATAAGTATGCGACATCTCCAAAAATTCTAATGTTAGAATATGCAAAGTTGCTACCTAAGTTTGTACTTGTAATATTTGTTGAACCATTAATAACAGAAACAGATGCCGGAATATTATTATAATCACCATAGGAGGTCACATAAACGTTTCCTGCTGTATTTATTTCTACCTTGTAAGGATTAATCCCAACTTTTATTTTTCTTAATTCGGTTTCGGTATTAAGATCAATTAGAGAAACAGTAGAATCAAATACAGGATTAAACCCTCCGGAATTAGCAACATATAAAAAGTTAGCCGAAGCCGCAATACCTTCCGGATTGGCTCCTACATTTATTGATTTTGTAATTGAGAGCGAAGTTGTATCAATCACACTCACAGTATTGTCCCAGGATGTTACATATAATTTTCCTCTTGCTCCAACAGCATACCGAGGTTGCTTATTAGTTGTATTGTTTATGAAAGAAATATTTTTAATAAAATTTCCGTTAGATGCATTTAAAATCGTTACTCTTCCCGAGCCATTCATTACTATAAATATTTTACTGCCATAAATTACAGCATCATTTCCAAGTTCTCCAAGTCCCGCTGTTTGTGTGGGATTTTGTTGTAGGAAATAATCTCCCACAACACTGTTTGATGAATTTGTATAAAAAGCCAACTTGGTGTTGTTACCGCCAAAGCCTCCTTCACTCAAAATATATTCTCCAACAGCGGGAGACAATTGTACTGGCATTACTTGATTTGGAGCATCTACTTTTTTACAGCTGTTTACAAGGGCTGCAAATGCAAATATTACTAACGTTGTTTTACGAAATTTCATTTTTTATTTTATTTTTTTAAAGAAATATTTATGGTTAAACGATAATTAAAAAGTGGAATTGGATAGTATTTTATTATTTGATATTGGGTATTAAAAACATTGTTAGCTTCAAAAATAATTTTATAGTTATAAGCCTTTTGTCTGGCTATCAAGTATGATAATGATAAATCTGTAACAACAAAAGGTTGTAAAAGATTATCGAACACTTGGTCGCCATTTTTATATCTCAAAGATGAGAACAGTGTATTATAATTGAAATTAAAATCATGGTAACTGATGTTAAAAGTACCACTGCCACTATGTTTGGGAGTGTAGGGTAACTGGGTATTAAACAAAGTTGAAGTGGCGTCGGTAACATCAATCGCCTTTTGCAAGGTGTAAGTAAAGTCTGTAGATATTTTAAAATTTTTCCAATCTTTTAGCTGCGCATGCACCGCAACATCAATTCCGTTTATTTTTACTTTCCCAACATTTTGAACAGACCATTGAAAAAGGTTTAACCTTGGCAATGCTAAAATTTTATCGGTTACTTCATTGTAATACGCATCAGCGGTAACAGCCAATTTCTTAAATATATACATCGGTAGTCTTTCATAGGTAACACCAATGTTGTATTGATCTGCAAACTCCGGACGAAGTTTTGTATTGCCAACATTTGTGTAATACAAATCATTAAATGTTGGCGCTCTAAATATGTGTTTATAAAACGCTCTAATTCGCAGCGGTAAGTTTTTAAAGGGCTGAATACTAAAAGCTAGGGCATCAGACAAGCGTTTTACATTATTTGCAGGTTCACCCACTTTCACTTTTTCGGTCAACGCTGTATAAAGTACATTCCCTGTTACTTCGTACTGCGCTTTTTTAAACTGAAATGCAATATTATTTAGCAATGTATTTCTTGTGGGGGATGCGAAATTTTGAGCAAAAACATCTTCCCGTGTTAACTTATTATTAGAAACATCCGTTGCAAAACTCAATTTAAAATCATTGGTAATTTTATAACCTAAAACAGCTGACAAATACATTTCTTTCTGGTAAAATTCATTTTCCAGCCTTCCATAACTGTTGGGATACGTGGGATCTAAATAATAACTTTTATCTGATTCATATTTAGCATTTATTAGTAGGTCGCTTTTGCTTGATAGTTTACTTTTCCAAGAACCCTGCACAAAAAATTCTCTTTCATTTAAACGCTGGTTGCTAATTGGATTATAGAAAATAATTGCACCTGGCAAGCCTCTTTTTGAATTGTAGTAATACGATTTTAGATTAAATTGATTTTTATCATTTAGTTGAAATGCTATATCGGCTTCTGTGCGTACAGCACTTAAATCAGAATTAATCCGCCTGTTTTTGCCCGTGTTATTCTCGTAATTAACATACAAAAAATCTGACAAAGCATGTTGATATTGTGAGCTAATTGCAATTTTAAAACGCTTGCTAAGCATTTGGTGTACTAGTATGGATGGAGAAAAATACCCAAAAGAACCGCTTTGGATCTTCGCACTTAAACTGTTGGTAGTATCACTTTTTAGTTGACCTGAATTCGTTTTAATTGACAAAAGTGACGCATAAGAAAATGCTTTTGCAGTTGAAAGAATATCAGATGGGCCGCTATTATTTAACTCAATTTGATAAATATTATCAAGGGACAACTTCCCAAGATCGATCTGGCCGGCCTGTGCATTTCCCAAAGCAATTCCATCATATAATATGCCTGTATGGTTAGCACCGAGACTTCTTACCGACACCGTTTTTAATCCTCCAACGCCACCAAAATCTTTTATTACAACTCCTGCAAAACGTTTTAAAGCATCGGCAACGGAATTACTATTGGTTTTTGATGCATCAACGGTATTGAGTACTTGAAGTGGGGCAGGACTAGAAATAGGAGAAATCCTTTTTCTAGCAAAAACTTTAATATTAGTTAACGTATCATGCTGCTGCGCAATACCAAATAATGGAAGCAGCATTTGTAACAATAAAAAACATAATAAAAAAGATTTCAACAATAGCTGTTTATAAAATTACAGCTTACGTATGAGCAGGCGAATGCAAATGCAGCATTGAGTTACATCTACAGCCTTTCACCCGAAAGCTTTGATTAATTTAAAAATGGCAGGTCTTCTGGCTCATCGCATCTAAATAACCTTCCCGTTATATTAACAGTGGTATAATTTATTTAGACTTTTTACCGAAGTAAAACGACTTACAGCTACGGGGATAGCTCCTGATTTAAACAGGATTCCCTTTTAATTGCTAATAAATGAATAAAAGCAAACCAAATTCTTTTTGTAAAAGTAGTCTATAAAAAGCAAAAAAGGAAGCAACCAAAATAAGTGCTTCCTTAAAGAGAATCAATAAGCTAATTCAATTGACTTTTTAAGAAATTTTCAATCATATTACAAGGCACCAAAAAAGGCTTGTCGGTGATATCAATATTTAATTGAGAACCTATGACCGCATAAGACCCAACAACAGTATTACCAAAAATACTTACATCAAAATTACCTGCCGACTCATCTCCGGTAAAAGTACCACCCTGTGATTCAACTGTTTTTTTAGCTTTTTCTAAGATTTCTGATACCGATTTTGTAAAGGGTATAGTAAAGTTACATGCTGCCATAATTTTATTTTTTTATGAAAAAATCCATTTCTATACAAAGAAATGGATTTTTATAAATTGAAACAAAAGTTAACTTACTTATGTGGTACTCTGCCGTCTCTTCTATCTTTACCTCTACCGATAATATAACCACCTGCTGCACCAGCCGCACCACCAATTATAGCGCCTTTAGCATTTTTGCCAATTACGCCGCCTAAAACTGCACCACCTACACCACCAATGATTGCGCCTTTAGCCGCTTTACTTATGCCTGTTCTTCTTGCCGGCTGTGAAGAGTAAGTTCCATTACCAGAATTATTAGAGGCTGAACTGTTGTTCTTAGATGTTGAGCTACTTGAACGTTGTCTTGTGCTAGTCGTTCTCCTAGTAGGAGCTGGTGCGGCTGCCACAGGTGCAACTGCAACTGGCATTTTGGCAAGACCGGTATCATTTAGGTAACTACCTGCAGCCTTACTGGTGTCAGTCATTATCACAATGTTTTTGTCTGTTTCTAATGTATCTTTTCTCTTACACGAAGCGAAAACAATTGTTGCCAAGAGAATAATTGATAATTTTTTCATAGTACTTAATTTTAATTTACTGTTAGTTTAGTACCACCCTTACTTTAAAAACTGTGCCAAACATGAAACGAGGTCTAATTATAACGTTGCGCTATTAAAAAGCAGTATAAATTTGAAGATATTCAGTTGTAGATGATATGATAAACTCCAAAGCATATTTAAATTTTATTAATGGTAGGTTTTTCAGTGAAGGGTTAAGAATGACTTTTGGTATAGTTATACCTGCTTTTTTGTTTGGCTATTTGAACGAATTACAGGTTGGCGTTGCTATATCAACAGGTGCACTTTGTGTAAGCATAACGGACAGCGCAGGCCCCGCCCACCACCGTACCAATGGTATGATGTTTTGCATTTTAATTATTTCCCTTGTTGCTGTTTTAACAAATTTTACACTTCCATCACATTTTTTAACAGCTTTGGTCATTCTTATTTTCGGGTTTGCATTTTCAATGTTAAACCTTTATAATTCCAGGGTTTCTTCTATTGGCTTGTCTGCATTGCTTATTATGGTGCTAAGCATGCAAACGCCATTAACAGGCTCAGCCATTTTTTTACATGCGGGTTATCTGATCGTTGGTGGTTTTTGGTATTTAATTTTTAGCATTACACTCAACAGGCTTAGACCATATAAAATAATACAACAACTTTCAGGGGAATATATTAAAAGTGTTGCTGATTATTTAAAAACAAGAGCTTCATTTTATGATGATCACCCAGATTACGATAGTACATATAAATCGCTGTTATCACAGCAAATTCAAATACAAAACCAACAGGAATCTTTAAACGAAATTCTTTTCAAAACAAGGGCTATTACAAAAAACTCTACTAAAGCAGGTCGATCGTTACTTAAAATTTATTTGGATGTATCTGATCTTTTTGAAAGTATTATGAGTACTTACCAGCAATATGAAGTACTTCATAAAAGATTTGATGAAACAGGCATACTTGCAGAATATCGCAACCAATTGCTAATTCTTGCCGAGGAGCTTTATGAAATATCGAGTGCTGTTGCAGTCGGTAACGCATCAAAAAACAACGACATTTCAGGTAGTAACCTTACTTTGATTAATAACAAGTTTGAACATTTGCGGCAGAATTTTATGACGGAGAAAAACTTGAATGATTTCATTGGTCTCGGAAGAATTTTAAGCAATATCCAGGGACTAACAGAAAAAATAAATGGACTTCACTATTACACACATTACGAAAAAAGTCAGCGCAATACAGCTGACACAGACATTTCAACACAAAATTTTAATGAAGCTAAAACGATTGATCCTGTTTTATTCTTAAATAATTTAAACTTTAATTCTAATATTTTTAGGCATTCGTTAAGGGTTGGTATTTCCTTATTGGTGGGATTTTTAATTTCATTGTTTTTTAACATTGGCCATAATTATTGGATCTTACTAACCATCATTGTGATTTTAAAACCTGCCTACAGCCTATCCAAAGCTCGAAACAAGGATCGACTTATCGGGACTTTTATAGGCGTTGTAATCGGTGTATTAATTTTGTTTGTTGTAAAAAACAACCTGGCATTAATGATAATAATGGTCATTTTTATGGCGGGTTGCTACATGTTTATAAGAACGAAATATTTTATTAGTGTGTTATTAATGACACCTTACCTGGTCATTTTTTTCCATTTAATTTATCCCACGTCTATAAATTATTTGTTATACGATAGATTGCTGGACACAAGCATTGGATCTGCCATTGCATTCATAGCAAGTTTGTTTTTTGTACCGGTTTGGGAGCATACAATTATTAAAAAGTACATGGAAGCAGCAACGCAAAAAAATATAACCTATTTCAACAAACTCGCAGTAAACTACACAAAGCAAATCACCTTAAACAAAGAGGAAATAAAAATAGCCAGGCAACAGGCGCTTACAGCATTAGCGAATGTTTCAGATGCCTTTAACAGAATGTTATCTGAGCCGAAAAGATTTCAAAAAAATGTTGAACAGGTATATAGATTTGTTGTGTTAAACCATATATTGACTTCTCATTTTTCCGCCTTGGCATTCTATTTAGCTGAGGATAAAAAGATATTTAAATCAACAATTTTTATACCTGTGATAGAGAGTACTGCAAAAAATTTACAGGAGATTATTGAAAGATTAAATGGAACTCATCTAAATCCTTCAGCAGAAGAATTGTTAAACGTAACCGAACATTTTAGAAAAGAGACTGACTTGCTTCTAAACACAAGAAAAACAGAAATCTTAGAAAGGAATTTTGAAACTGCCACAAAAGCAAAATTCATCAAAACAAAGTCAGTCACTGACCAGTTTACTTTTATTTACAATGTTTCTGTAGACATAAAAAAATGTATAAATACGTTCATGGAAGAAGCAAATAGTTAAGCCTTTAAACAACGATAAATTTATTAAGATAAATAATGAAGACCGCGTCCTTAAAAGAAATTAAAACTGAGCTTGAAAATACACCTCCGGCAATGTTATTAGAACTGTGCTTAAAACTCACCAAATTTAAAAAAGAAAACAAAGAATTGCTCACTTACTTATTGTTTGAAGTTCACGATGAAAAATCCTATGTAGGAAGTGTAAAAGAAATTTTAGATGAATTGTTTTTAACTGTTAATAAAACCCAGTTGTATTTTGCAAAAAAAACGATTCGAAAAATTGTGAGGACAGCAAATAAATATATCAAGTATAGCAACAGCAAAACTACGGAGCCGGACATATTGCTACATATCTGCGAAAAGATAAATGACCTTAATTTAAATTTGAGTAAAAACACAGCATTGCAGAACATTTACTTTTCGCAAATTAAAAAAATAAAAAAAGCCATCAACTTAATGCACGACGAGGAGCAATATGATTATTTAAAAATGCTTGAAATTCTTGAATAACAGCTTGGTTAAATTATAAACATATATTAGCATTTTAAAGTTTTACAAGTGGAAAAAATTAATTCGTTAGACGGTATTGATAATATTTTTTTTATAGGAATTGCAGGATCCGGTATGAGCGCCTTGGCTCAGTTTCTTGCAGGTACAGGAAAAATTGTTAGCGGGAGTGACCGCTACTTTGAGGCAGATAGAAAAAATGAAACACAGCAAAAGTTGGAAGCGGAGGGAATAGTTTGTTATCCGCAAAATGGTGAGGGCATCCACAAAAATGTGCAATTGGTTATTGTATCTACCGCCGTAGAAGATACCGTACGGGAAGTTATAATGGCGAAAGAATTAAAAATTCCTATCATAAAGCGCAGCGATTTATTGGCTTTAATTGCTGCAACAAAAAGAACAGTTGCTGTAGGCGGTACGTCGGGTAAAAGTACAACAGGTGGTATGCTTTTTCAAATACTAGAAACCGCAGGTTATGAGCCCGGCATTATTAGTGGTGCCGGTTTAGTGAGTATTATTAACGAAGGAAAAATAGGTAATGCTAAGGTTGGGAAGGGGGAGTGGCTCATCATTGAAGCAGATGAAAGTGATGGTTCCATCGTAAAATACCATCCTGAAATTGGTTTGCTATTAAATATCGATAAAGATCACCAGGAAATTGATGAATTGATGGATATATTTTCAACTTTCAAAAAAAATACTACAGATAAATTTGTTGTGAACACTTCCAACAAATTAGCAAAAACACTTTCAAACAATTCTGAAAACGATTTTTCATCCGACGAAAACAATGCAGGATTTAAAGCTACCGGACTCGTTCAAAACGGAATGAATATTAATTTTGAAATTAACGACATTCCCTTTCATTTAAAAACAATTGGCAAACACAATATGGAAAATGCACTTGCTGCTGCAACCGTTGCAAGCCTTATTGGTATTTCGTTAGAGCAATCTGCAAAAGGGTTACAAGTATATGAAGGAATATACCGAAGGCACCAACTACTAGGAGAGAAGAATGGGGTGAAAGTTATTGATGATTATGCACACAATCCCGCAAAATGTGCAGCTTCTATAAGAGCATGCCAACCCATAGCACCAAAAGTAATTGCTTGGTTTCAACCGCATGGTTATGGACCAACAAGGTTTTTAAAAAATGATTTTATAGATGAAATTGCTGAATCACTTAGACCAAACGATGAAATTTGGATGAGCGAAATTTTTTATGCAGGTGGAACAGCCATTAAAGACATTTCTGCCAATGATTTAATTATTGAAATAAAAAACCTTGGTAAGAATGCATTTTTTGTAGAAGACAGAAATAATTTATTGCAACAACTAAGACCTCATTTAACTGAAGATTGTGTTTTACTTTTAATGGGAGCCCGCGACCCTGAGTTGGAATTTTTTAGTAAAAATATTTATAAAGAATTATAGCAGCCATGCACAGTGAAACGCTTTTTATAAATATTGCTAAACTTGTAAACATTAGGACTTCTAATGAGCAAATAAGAGGAACTCATTTGTCAACATTACCAATGCTAGAAGATGCTTTTCTCTTAATAGAAGATGGAATTATTAAAGACTTGGGAGCCATGTTTGAGCTTGAAATAAAAGTACCAAAACTTCCTAAAAATGTTATTGATGTAACCGGGCAATTTATACTGCCTTGCTGGTGCGACAGCCATACTCATCTTGTATTTGCAGGTAGTAGAGAAAATGAATTCGTTGCCAAAATAAAAGGTGAAACATATGCAGAAATTGCATCAAAAGGTGGTGGCATTTTACATTCAGCAAAAATATTAAATGAAACTTCTGAAGATGAATTATACGATGCTGCACAAGCCAGGCTAAAAGAAATTGCCTCGCTTGGAACCGGAACTGTCGAAATTAAAAGCGGCTATGGTTTATCGGTGGAAGGTGAACTTAAAATGCTGCGGGTTATTAAACGTTTAAAAGAAAATTCAGATATTTTAATAAAAGCAACTTTCCTTGCGGCACATGCTTATCCTGCGGAGTTTAAAGAAAACCACCGTGGTTATATCGACTGTATAATAAACGAAATGCTGCCTACAATTGCAGAACAAAAACTGGCAGATTTTATCGATGTGTTTTGTGAGACGGGCTTTTTTTCCCCTGCAGAAATGGAAGAAATTTGTATTGCAGGTGCAGCTATAGGTTTGCAACCAAAATTGCACGTAAACCAGTTAAACAGCATCGGCGCATTAGAAAAGGGAATAAAAAACAACGCTCTTTCGCTGGATCATTTAGAAACATTAACAATCGAAGAAATTACAATGCTGGGTAACTACAAAGGCTGCGCTACACTCTTACCTACCGCAGCATTTTTTTTGCGAATGCCCTATCAACCTGCCCGCCAATTAATTAATGCAGGAGCGGCAGTGACACTAGCATCTGATTATAATCCCGGATCATCACCATCTGGCAACATTAATTTTGTTACGTCTTTAAGTTGCGTACAAATGAAAATGCTGCCTGAAGAAGTAATAAACGCTGCTACAATCAACGGCGCATATGCTATGAATTGCGAAGACGAAACTGGTTCGATCATGATTGGTAAAAGAGCCGATATTATTCTTACTAAAAAAATACCTTCAATTGCCTATTTGTTTTATAGCTTTAGCATCAATAATATTGAGAAGGTAATGGTTAAAGGAAAATGGGTTTAAACAATCGTTTCTAGGACCCGTAATTTTATCTTTGACTATTCAATTATTTATCAAATCATCCGCCATAAAACCATCAAATGAAACACTTTAAATTTTACGGTAAAAAAGATATTGTCTCCCTCACAAAACATCGACGTTTCGAAACAAAACTTGGTGAACGCATTCAACATTTACAACAAGGAGATTGGCCCGAAATTTTGCAGGAAAACACTGCGAAGTATGTGTTGGTGGGTATTCCAGAAGATATTGGCGTAAAAGCAAATTATGGTACCGGCGGTGCAGACTCTAATTGGTACCCATTTTTAAATGCGTTCTTAAATATACAAAGCAACGATTTTTGCAGTGGTGAAGATGTATTGTTGCTCGGGCACTTTGACTTTGGCGATATAAAATACCTAATAGAAAACAATGCATACAATGAAGATGAAAAAATAGATGCTTATCGTCACGCAGTAAATTCAATAGATGATGAGGTGGAAAGTGTTGTAAAAATAATTTCAGCGGCAGGTAAAATTCCACTAGTTATTGGCGGTGGGCACAACAACGCTTACCCTTTGTTGAAAGGTACTGCCAAAGGGCTTTTAAAAAATAATCTGGTGCCAATAGCGCAAATGAATGCTATTAATTTAGATGCGCATTCAGATTATAGAAGCATGGAAGGCAGGCACAGCGGCAATGGTTTTAGGTATGCAGAATCTGATGGATATTTGGGTAAATACAGCATTGTGGGGCTACAGGAAAATTATATTTCTCAAAATGTTTTGGTCGATGTTTTGTCAAATCCATTTATACAATACACCTCGTATGAAGATATTTTTTTGAGAGAAAAGAAAAGTTTTATTCAGGCAGTCGGGCAAGCGGTAGATTTTACAAATGATAATTATACAGGTATCGAGTTGGATGTAGATTGTATTCAACATGCACTTTGCAGTGCACAATCACCGTCAGGAATAAGCTTGTTATTGGCCAGACAATTTATTACTTATACAGCCCGTCATTCAAAAGCATGCTACTTGCATATTTCTGAAGGAGCCGCACAACTTGCAGATGGTAGAAAAGATGAAACTACAGGAAAACTAATCAGTTATTTGGTAAGTGATTTTATTAAAGGAATGAATGAAAGATAAATTAAAAAATAATTTTGGCGTGCCCCTCCGGGTCGGGCTATTCGCTGCAATCTTTTTTGTTCAAATGCAACAAAAAAGTATTTCCGCTGCTATCCCTCACGCATAGGCGCAGTGTGTATTTTAAAAAATAGGTAGTTTTTACAACTAGTTTATTTAGAAAGTTTATCCAAGAATTTTATTTAAAATGACCAAATCTGCCATTAGAAAAACTTACAAGCAAAAAAGGCTGGATCTTTCACTCGGTGAAAAGGATCGTCTTGAAGACCTGTTATTGATACAGTTTCAAAGTCTGCATTTAGATATTCCACATAATATAATGACCTTTTCACCAATTGAAATATACAATGAGTATAATCCAATTTTAATAGAAGAATATTGTTTTTTTAAAAATCCTTCAGTTACTTTAATATACCCGGTTACAAATTTTAAAGACAATAGTTTAATGACTGTTGCAACTAAAGAAGATACTATTTTTGAAGTAAATGAATATCAAATAAATGAGCCAACAAATGGTACTGCCGTTTTACCTAATAGCATCGAATTAATGTTACTTCCTTTACTCGGTTTTGATGCCAAAGGTTACAGAGTTGGCTATGGCAAAGGATTTTACGATAAATTAATTAATGATTGTAATACTAAAATGCTGAAAGTTGGCTTTAGTTTTTTCACTGAAACAGTAATTGACGACGTTAATGAGTTTGACAAAAAGATGGATATTTGCATAACACCCGATCGGATTTTTAAGTTTTAAAAAATACTAATTTGCTAAAAAGTTTCAGGTATTTATTGTTTCCATTCTCACTTATTTATGGTGCGATAATACTGTTTCGCAATTATTTATTTGACAAGAAAATCCTCCGATCAGCTTCCTTTAATTTCCCATTAATTTGCGTTGGTAATTTAGCAGTAGGTGGCACTGGCAAAACACCGATGACCGAATATCTTATTGAAATTTTTCAGAATAAATATGAAACTGCCACTTTAAGCAGAGGTTATAAAAGGAAAACAAAAGGTTTTGCAATTGCAAATGCTCAAACTACAGCATTGGAAATTGGTGATGAACCAATGCAGTTCCATGAAAAATATCCAAAAGTTACCGTAGCAGTAGGGGAGGAACGTTTTGAAGCAATTCCACAAATATTGCATGATAGACCAAAAACCGAGGTCATCATTTTAGACGATGCTTTTCAACATAGGAGCGTAAAAGCAGGTTTAAATATTTTATTAACGGAATATAAAAATTTGTATAGCCGAGATTTTATGATGCCCGTAGGAGATCTTAGGGATGTAAAGAATAGCAGGAAACGTGCAGAAATAATTATCGTAACCAAATGTAGTGATACAATTAACGACGCAGAAAAAAAATTAATAAAAGAGGAATTAAACTTATTAGGGCACCAGCATTTGTTTTTTTCCGAAATATTATACGCCGAACCTTATCATATTTTTCATAAAAAAAAATATAGTATAGATAGTAGCAGCGATCTTTTACTCATAGCCGGAATAGCCAATCCAAAACCAATGCAAAGGTTTTTGGCTGACCACGTACATAGTTTTGATATGCTTCATTATCCTGATCATCATATTTTTTCAAGCACCGATCTAAAAGATATTTTGAAACACTTCGACAAAATAAAATCAACAAATAAATTAATTCTTACTACCGAAAAGGATGCTGTAAGACTAAAAAAGTTTGAAAAAGAGCTGGCAGATTACCCCATCTATGCACTTCCTATTAAAATGAATATTTTGTTTAACGAAGGCAATATTTTTAATGACATCGTTTTGAATTTTGTAGGAGATTTTAATAAAATAAATTGAGCATCATATACTTGCTGGTTTTTTCTCACTCTAGATTGTGTTATCATTTTTTTCATATAGAGAATATGTGACAGGCGGTATGTACGACAAATTACGTATGCTTAGTTTTGCGCATAAGAAAAAGCACAATTAACTTCATTATGAAAATTATTTTTATACTACTAACCATTGTTTTAGGTTTAAATGCATCTGCTCAACAGACAATTTCAGTAAAAGGTACCGTTAGAACAGAAGATGGAAAGAACCTATCGAAGGCATCAGTATCGCTATATTATTTTGGCTTAAAAGATACACTGAAAACGATCACCAATGAAAAAGGTAATTACTCATTTGGAAAAGTGTTTTCCAGAAAGGTAACAATTACAATTTCTTATATAGGCTACAAAAAATTTACCGACACTTATGATTTTACAAGTTCGTCAGGTGAGGTTGTAAACAATGAAGTGATTATGTCGCCGGGAGATAACACGCTCGAAACGGTAACGATTGAATCTTCTAAAATTCAAATTAAAGAAGATACTGTTTCCTATAAAATTGACAGTACCATGTTTCGTAAAAATGACAATGTGGAAGAAGTGCTAAAAAAATTGCCGGGTGTTGAGGTTGATAAAGATGGTAAAGTAACTGCGCAGGGCAAAGAGGTGACGAAAGTAAAAGTAAATGGAAAAGAGTTTTTTGGTGGGGACGTAAAAACTGCAACCCGACAATTAAATGCCGATATGGTTGATAAAATTCAAATTGTTGATGATTATGGTGACCAATCATCATTTACCGGTGTAAAAGATGGTGACCCAACAAAAACGCTTAACATCCAGCTAAAAAAAGACAAGAACAAAGGTTATTTTGGCAACATAACAGCTGGTGCAGGCACTGATAACAGATACCTAACCTCCTTAAATTTAAACCGCTTTAACAACAGCCAACAGATATCAGTAACAGGAAATTTAAATAATACAAACGCAAATCTTTTTGATTTTTCAAGAATCCCGGGTGGCATGGGCGCTATTGCCGGTGGAATGGTTAGAAGTTTTGGCGGAGGTGCAGGTTCTCCATTTGGAAATTTCGGCAACAATGATGGAGTAGGGGTTACAAAAACATTGGGGTTTAATTACAGAGAAGATCTATCAACGAAATTGACATTGTACGGAAGTTATAGTTTTTCAGAAAAAAACAACACTGTTTTGAATGATATAAACCAGCAAAATATACAAAGAGATAGTGTGCAAACAAACCAACAAAAAACAAACGACTACTCAATAACTGACAACCATCGTTTTTCATTTAATGTTGAATATAAAATAGATTCCTTTAATTATATAAAGTTTAATCCCGGTGTTACTTACCGAAAATTGAGTGATGCTTATCAAACTGATTTTACTTATTTTGATACAAAAGGTGGTGTAAGAAACCAAGGTTTTAACTCAGATAAAAATTCCTCTTCTACACCGAATTTTACAGGTAATATCTTGTTTAATCACCGTTTTCAAAAAAAGGGTAGAACACTCTCTCTAAATTTAAATGCGGGACAGTCTGCAACAGATGCTAATGATGACATTGTGAATTCAACCTTGTTTTACAACAATGGATCGCCCGTTTTTAATTCTTTAATAAACCAGAATGTAACACAGGATAATAAAAATCATAACTATGGCATAAGCGGATCTTTTAATGAGCAGCTTTCTAAAAAGCGAGCGTTAGAATTTAACTATGCTTACAATAAAAGGTTTATAGGGAATGACAAAGAAACGTTTGATGTGAAAAACAGCAGCAAAACAATGGTTGATAGCTTATCCAATATTTATGAAAATATCTATACCACCAATCGCTTTGGCTTAAATTTTAGAACTACAGAAAAAAAATATAATTATTCAATAGGCTTTGCCGTTCAGCCTGCAACAATAGAGAGCAATTCTTTTAGCGGTGCTAAATTAAAATTCAAGCAAAATATAGTAAATTATTTTCCTGTTGTTAGGCTTGCATATAACTTTTCAAAGAGTAAATCGTTCAATGTAAATTATAATGGAAACACCAATCAGCCAACTTACCAGCAATTGCAGCCTATTTATGATTTTTCAAACAGACAAAATATTGTAATAGGAAATCCTGATCTGCGACCGGAGTTTACGAATACATTCAGTATGCGTTTCAATAATTTCGATTTTATTAGTGGCAATGTTTTTTTTAGCAATGTAAGTTTCTCTTTTGTAAAAGATAAAATTGTAAACAATGTTCTTCAAAAAGGCTTTGGATTACAAGAGACAAGGTATTTAAACACAAATGGATATTACAACGCAAATGCTTTTTACACTTACTCAAAACCTATAAAAAACAGGAAGTATGTTTTTAATTATGGGGGAACTGTTAATTATAACAACTACATATCTTTCTTAAATTTCGAAAAAAACACGAGTCGTAACTGGATCTTTTCACAACGCTTTTCAACTGATTACAAATTAAAAAAATGGCTTGAAACAAGTGCTGGTTTTAATTATACTTTAAACGATAACAAAGCATCTCTCACACCAACTGCCAACAGCAGTATTAAAGTATTTAACTTAACGCATTCTTCCAGGCTGTTCTTTAAACATGACTTCATTTTAAGTTATGACCTTGAAAAAACAATCAACAATGGTTACGCAAATAATGTAATTGCCAATCCTTTAATAATAAATGGAACGCTGGAAAAACAGTTTTTAAAAAAGAAAAATGCATCAGTGAAATTGCAGGCATTTGACCTTTTGAATGAAAACATAACTGTAAACAGATCTGTAACAGCCTATTCAATAACCGATACGAGAACGAATAGATTGCAACGATATTTCATGCTGAGTTTCGTTTTCCGTTTTAGTAAATTTGATGGTACCAAAGCAGGAGCTGCAATGCCAATGGGGCAGGGAGGCGGAATGCGTATAATGGGTGGTCCTGGCTTTTAGTAGCGAACGGTCAATTATGAAATGTGATTGGGAGCGAAATATTCAACCTCGAATATTTCGCTACCATTTTTCTTGTGAGAAAATAGAAAGAAATTGCCATGTAGTGACAATTCACCGTTGACAATTCACACAACTCTCTATTTAGCAACTGCAATTTTCACTTTTTTATTTTTTATTCTTTCATCTTTTGCAAGCTCTACCACATTGCCAATTTTAGATTTTCTAACAGCAGCAAATGCTGTAAAATCCTTTACTTCAATTAAACCAATCTCATCTTTTTTAAGATGACAAACATGCGATAGAAAGCCAACGATATCTATTTTATTGATCTTGTCTTTTTTACCGGCATCAATAAATAAAGTGCTCCACTTTGGCTTTTCAGGTAGCGAAAGTTTCTCCGGTAAATCAAATGTCACAGCATCTGCTGTGATGTATGCAGGTAATTTTTCATCTTCACTCCAAATTACATAAACGTTGCCTGTCGCATTCATACGTGCAGTACGACCATTGCGATGCGTAAATTCAGCTTCTACATGTGGCAAATGATAATGCACAATATTTCTGATATCAGCAATATCAAGTCCCCGACTTGCAAGGTCTGTAGTTACTAAAATATTCGAAGTGGTATTTCTAAATTTCGTTAGTGCAACTTCACGGTCTAGCTGCTCCATGCCGCCATGGTAAAACACATTTACAATGCCCTGGTCAGCCAAAAATTCGCTTGTTCTTTCTACTGCATCTCTGTGGTTACAAAATATAATGGTAGATGTATTGTTGCAATAACATACCAATTGCAAGAGCGTTTGCAGTTTATCTTTATCGTCACTCAGTAAGGTATTTATCCTGAGACTTTCATTTTCTGTGGGATTTTCGGGCAGAAAATTCAAAGTAACCGGTTCACGCATCTTTACAAACGGTGGAATGTCTACGGAGTTGGTAGCTGAGGTAAGCATTCGCTTTTCAACATTTGGCAAGGAACCAAGAATAAACTGCATTTCTTCAATAAAACCAAGTTCCAGGCTTTTATCAAATTCATCGAGCACTAAAAATTTTACAAATTCTGTATCAATATTATCTCGTCTAATATGATCAGCCATTCGACCTGCCGTACCAATGATGATTGCAGGCGGCTGTACAAGATTATTTTCTTCAATTTCTCTTTTATGTCCACCATAGCAGGCAGTAATTTTGTAGCCGGTCTGCATTTGTTTTAAAACCGATTCAATCTGTAAAGCAAGTTCCCGGCTTGGAACTAAAATTAATGCCTGAACTTTCCTTATATCTGAATCTAAAGAATTAATGATTGGAAGCAAAAAAGCCAAGGTTTTTCCTGAGCCTGTGGCTGATAATAATACAATTTGATTGTTTTTTTCAACCGCATCAATCGTTGAAGTTTGCATTTCATTCAGCGATTTTATTTTTAATCTGTCAAGGAATTGCTGCAAGTTTGATTCTGATATATTCATTTTGCGAAGATAGCCTTTGTATAGCGATATAGATTAAACGATAAGAACTCTTAAATTTTGAATTGAATTATTATCCTATAATTAATATTATGTTAAGTAGTAGATTTTACTACTATACTCAATTTCCCATATTTAAGATTAAATTATTGAATAGTAATCACTTTTTCTACATCGCTACTACCGGCATTTTTAAAGATGATTTTGTAATTGCCAGCGATTGCCCGCTTGAAAATATATTTCAATTCTGGCTCAGAATAAATATCAGTGCAAATACATCCGTCTAACTTTATATTAGTTGAGACAACTAAATTACCATTTTCTAAAACTTCGGAAAATCCTGCAAACTTTATACACCCATTTGATAGGACAACTTTAACAAGAATTTCAACATCTTGATTAATTGCACCCCTAGCTGGAGCAGAAATATTCGAAATGTCGGCAATGCCTTTACCTTGGCACTCATCAGGTTCTTTTTTACAAGACAAAACTGAGATGATTAATAAAAAAGCTACAGCATTTGCAAATAGTTTATTCTTCATGGTTCTTTAGACACATATTGCAAAAAAGTCGCTGCTTTTCTTGTCACTATTTTAAATCAGTGAAAATTACATTTATTTTTCCTCTATATATCTTTCTGAAAGAGACAAGGGTCAGCCTATACAAAAAAATGACCGCCGTCACAGGCAGTCATTATTTTTCGGAAAAGCAGTTTTATTTTTTATTCAACCTCTTTCTCATCAGCTTCTTCTTCATCCAAATTATCATTATCTGCAGCTTCATCAGTTAAATCTTCAGTATCATTTTCAGAATCAGATTTTTGTGTTCCCGGTTCTAATTCATTGGTAACAATCCCTTCTGCAATTTCTTCATTTTCCTCCTGCTCATCAATTTGCGTAATAGCAGCTATCTTATCGTTTTCATCTATACGAATAAGCTTTACACCTTGTGTAGCACGGCTTTGCTCGCTCACTTTATTTACAGCCATGCGGATTGTAATACCGCTTTCGCAGGTAATCATTAAATCCTGTGTTTCTGCTACATCCAACAATCCTGCAAGTCCACCGGTTTTTTCTGTAATCTTTATTGTACGTACACCTTTACCACCACGGTTTGTAATTCTGTAGTTTGCTTCGCCTGTTTCAGGATCATCAAGGAAGGTACGCTTGCCATATCCTTTTTCACTTACCACTAAAACGGTTCTTGTTTTGTCTTCTTTATTCACACAAACCATTCCTATTACTTCATCCGTTTTTTCATCTACTTCAATACCACTTACACCAATTCCACCACGGCCTGTGCTTCTAACCTTACTTTCAGGGAAACGAATGGCACGACCGCTTTTAACAGCCATCATTATTTCGCAATTGCCGTCCGTCATGCTTGCCTGTATCAATTCATCTCCTTCTCTAATGTTGATAGCATTAATTCCGCCTTGGCGTGGTCTGCTAAAATCTTTAAGATCAGTCTTTTTAATGATACCGTGTTTGGTACACAAAACGATATAATGACTTTTTAAATATTCTTCATCATCAAAATTCTTCACATCAATAATAGCACGCACTTTATCATCGGCAGGTATCTGTATCATATTCTGCAATGCACGACCCTTGTTTGTTTTTTCACCTTCAGGTATTTGGTAAACTTTCAACCAAAAGCATCTTCCTTTTTCAGTAAAGAACATTAAAGTATGGTGCGTACTTGCTACAAACAGTTTTTCAATATAATCTTCCTGTCTAGTACTGCTACCTTTTGCACCACGGCCACCACGGCGTTGTTGGCGGTATTCGGTCACAGATGTACGCTTAATATAACCCATATGAGATATGGTTACAACCACATCTTCTTCCACAATAAAATCAAGCATATTAACTTCATCATCCGCATATTCAATTTCACTTTTTCTTGCATCACCAAATCTGGCTTTTACATCAAGCAATTCTGTTTTTATAATATCAAAACGTAATTCTCTGCTCGCCAGTATTTCCTCCAACCTTCCAATTAAAGCCATAATTTCTGCATACTCTTCTCTTATCTTGTCTATCTCCATTCCGGTAAGGCGTTGTAGACGGAGTTCCAATACAGCTTTCGCCTGTATTTCACTCATACCGAAATTGCTAATTAAACCTTCCTGTGCAATGTTTGGTGTAGCACTTTCTCTTATCAGTTTTATAACAGCATCAAGGTTATCCAATGCAATGATAAAACCTTCCAAAATATGCGCACGCTCTTTTGCCTTGCGCAATTCAAACTCTGTTCTTCTTGTAACTACCTCATGTCTGAAAGCAATAAACTCCGAAATAAGATCCTTTACATTTAAAATCTTAGGTCTGCCATTAACCAATGCAACATTGTTTATTCCGTAAGAAGTCTGCAATTCAGAATGCTTGAACAAATGATTTATCACTACCTGTGCAACTGCATCTTTCTTTAATTCAACAACTATTCTAGTGCCTTCTTTGCTGTTACTTTCATTGTTTACATCACTAATACCTTCTACAATTTTCTCACTCACCAACTCACCAATTTTGGCGGTAAGAGAATCCCTGTTTACCTGATAAGGTACTTCTGTAATAATTATTTTTTCTCTGCCTCTTGCATCTGTTTCAATATTCGTTTTTCCTCTTAAGACCACTCTCCCACGACCTGTCAGTAAACCTGCTTTTACGCCTTCATAGCCGTAAATAATTCCTCCTGTAGGAAAATCCGGTGCTTTTACAATCTTAATTAATTCTTCAATATCAATATCATTGTCGTTAATGTAGGCGATACACCCATCAATAACTTCTGATAGATTATGCGGCATCATATTCGTTGCCATACCAACAGCAATACCACTTGCACCGTTTACCAACAACTGCGGAATTTTTGAAGGAAGCACGGTGGGCTCCTTTAAACTATCATCGAAGTTCAGTTGAAAATCTACTGTTTCTTTATCGATATCATCCATCATTGCCTCTGTAAACTTCTGCATACGCACCTCAGTATAACGCATAGCTGCAGGCTCATCACCATCCTGGCTACCAAAGTTTCCCTGCCCGTCAACCATTGTATAACGCATGCTCCAATCCTGCGCCATCCGCACCATCGTATCATATATAGATGCATCACCATGCGGGTGAAACTTACCCATTACTTCTCCTACTATACGGGCTGATTTTTTATAAGGTTTATTGCTGGCGTTGTTCAATTCGTTCATGCCAAAAAGTACTCTTCTGTGTACCGGTTTTAAACCATCTCTTACATCTGGCAAAGCTCTTCCTACAATCACACTCATGGAGTAATCAATGTAAAAAGTTTTCATCTGTTCCTCAATCACCACAGGTATAATTTTACCTCTGTTATTGGCATTGCCCGAGTTGTTTTGTTCGTTTAATTCTCCGTCGTTTATTTCGTTGTTTTCCATATATTTCTAATGTCTGCGAAAGTACCGATTTTCAGGTGTTTTTCCGCTTCAAAACAAGTGTTTTTTGGTATTGTTTTACACACACATTTACTGGATTGTGGATAAGGTTATTAGGTAGGTTTTTATGATTTGGGGCGCTCATCACTTTAGGTTTTTCAAGCATTTATTCGGGCTATACATTACAAGTCCTGATTTCAGTTTTGCCTCTGGCAAACCTCCATTCCGGGCTTTCCATTTCTATCCCGCCGCTGTTCTGCTATTTATCTTTATTCAACTTTACCGGTGTTATATTGTTGCCGTAGGCGCCCCCTGCTAACATTTATTTTTACTTCTACTAAGGGTTAAAACAAATCTGATTTATGATTGCCTTTTAACTTGCACTTCTAAAATCCACCTCCTATTGCCTATTGCCTATTGCCTACTCACCACTCTCCCACCACCCACTCGCCATTTCCCACTCTCCCACTTTTCTCTATATCTTGCAAAAAAATAAAATTGAAAAATATACTTCTCTTTGGTGCAGGAAAATCTGCTTCGGTGCTGATAGAATACCTACTAGAAAATGCACAGGATAACAGTTGGTTTGTTACTGTTGTAGATGCCGATAAAAAACTCATCGAACAAAAAACGAAACTTCATCCTAGCTCAACTGCAGTTGCGGCAGATATTACTAATGATGTTATAAGAGGTACAATTATTGAAAAGAGCGATCTAGTAATTTCTATGATGCCTGCATTTCTGCATATTTTAATTGCTAAAGATTGTTTGAGTTTTGGTAAACATTTATTAACCGCTTCATATGCGGATGATGAAATAAAGTTATTAGAAGAACAAGTAAAAGCGAAAAGCATTTTGTTTTTATGCGAAATGGGTTTAGACCCCGGCATAGACCACATGAGTGCTATGCAAATTATAGATGGCATCAAGGTAAAAGAAGGCAAGATAACTTCCTTCAAAAGCCATTGCGGCGGTCTTGTAGCACCTGAAAGTGATAACAATCCATGGCATTATAAAATAAGCTGGAACCCACGCAATGTAGTGTTGGCAGGCAAAGCGGGCGCAGAGTACAAAATGAATGGAGAAATAGTCAAAGAAAACTATAAGGACCTTTTTAATGCCGAACGAAATATCGAAACCGGTGATGAAAAAATCGGATCATTGAGTTACTACCCAAACAGAAATAGTCTTTCTTATATTGATTTATATGAATTATACCATGCGCAAACATTTGTTCGTACCACTCTTAGGTATCGAGATTTTATGCTCGGCTGGAAGAATATAATCGACCTTAAACTTACAGATGAGAACATCGTTTACCAGTCAGATAATTTATCAATTGCAGGTTTTTTTCAAGAGCATTTCGACAGGCATAACCTTACAGGAAAATTAGAAACAGAATTAAAGGAAAATGAAGCATATACAAATGAAGTAATAAAATTATTGGCAAAAAATCTCGATGCAAAAGCTGGTAAG
Source organism: Chitinophagales bacterium (assembly GCA_038225275.1). Lineage (GTDB taxonomy): Bacteria > Bacteroidota > Bacteroidia > Chitinophagales > Chitinophagaceae > Ferruginibacter. The sequence goes on from JBBREY010000003.1 coordinate 51,095, forward strand.
AAAAAACTATCGGTTGATAAAAGTGGCTCGTTGGTTTCCGATGAGAATAGGGATTTAGAGTCACCTTCCTACCACGATCTTGCTATGAGCGCACATGATGGAAACAAAGTTTTACAACAGTTACACTATTTGGGTTTAGATGATGATGAAACGATTATTAACAAAGGAATGATAAGTGCCGCAGATGCTTTACAATTTATTTTAGAAAAAAAATTAGCACTGTCTCCGACAGATATTGATATGGTGGTGATGCAACACGATATTGAGTATGAAATAAACAAAGAAAAACATCAAATCATTTCTTCTTTAATAGTAAAAGGGAAAGACAGCATTCATACAGCAATGGCTAAAACCGTAGGACTTCCACTTGGTATTGCGGCGAAACTAATTTTAAATGGCACTATAAATTTGGCAGGTCTCCATATTCCCATCATAAAAGAAATTTACGAACCCGTATTAAATGAGCTTGAAAAGAATGGGATTATATTTTTCGAAAAAATAATCGAGGATTAATTTTGTACGTATAGTAATTTTATAACTAATTTTTTATGGATTCTAAAATTACACTGAGCTTTGATAAAAGAGTTATAGAAAAGGCAAAGGAATACGCCAGCGAAAACAATATCAGCCTGTCTCGTTTAATAGAATTTTTATTAACAAAAGTTACCAGTAAAACTTTTAAATCAATCGAAGATTACCCCATTGCAGATTGGGTAAGTATGGTTGCAGATGGCGAAGCTACATACCATATTAACCGCACACGTAAACAATCTAAAGATGCTTTTCTAAAATCTAAAAAATGAAAATATTTTTAGATGCTAATATTATTGTGGCTGTACTTAATAA
>JBBREY010000004.1:0-46257 GCA_038225275.1 Chitinophagales bacterium
ATTTTGCTCATCGCCAATTACATAAATGCTTTCATCAATATTATACTCATCATTTTTTTGTTGCGCAAGCCCGATGTCCTGTGTTATGTAAACACTCGTACCGTCTTTACGAAGCACCAGTTTTTCGTCGAGCCCATCTTCTGTTAAATCTATCCAGACGCTGCTGTCTTCTTTTTTATAAAAGACATTTTTTTCTAATCCCAGCTCCACAATTTTTTTTCCTAACAAATAGGTATTACTCTCGTAATAAGTTTTATCAAAATCACTTCCAATCTTTTTATAGGTAACATCAAATCCTTCATACACCCAACCATTCATTGTCTTCCATAAATCAATAACATCAGGTTTTCCTGCTTCCCACTCTTGTAACATTTGTTGAGTTGCCAACATAATAGGAGCCTGCTTTTCAGCCTCCTTTTGAGTGATGCCTGTTGCTACCAATGCAGCAATTTGAATCTTATACTCGTCATTAAATTTTACATAATATTCTCCTACAAAATGATCGCCCTTTGTATTGGTAGATTGCGGTGTAGCGCCGTTGGCAAACATTTGCCACGCTATCATGCTCTTGCAAATATGAATGCCTCTGTCGTTTACGATACAACTTTTAAATATTTTGTAACCGCAAGCTTTTAAAATTTCGGAAACGGACCACCCCAAAAAATTATTTCTTAAGTGACCAAGGTGAATGGGTTTGTTTGTATTGGGAGATGAATATTCAACCATTACCTTTTTGCCATTGAGGGCATGCTTGCCAAAACAGATATCGGCATATTGATTATCTAACAGATTAACCCAAAAACTGTCTGCAACTACAATATTTAAAAATCCTTTTATGATATTATAACTAACAAAAAGATCAGGGTGGCTTTTAATAAGTTCATTACCAAGTTCCTCGCCTAACGCATCAGGGGTTTTCTTTGTAGCTTTTAAAAGAGAAAATAATACTACTGTATAATCTCCTTCAAATTCGGGTTTGGTTTGGTTTATTTGAAAATCTTTCTCTGTGAAAGGTTGGTTGTATAGATTGGTTAAACTATTTACTACAGCCTCCTGCAGCTTTTTTACGATGCTCATGTCGTCAAAAATAATGAAAAGAACATAAAAACCCTAATGGCGCCATTTTCATAACAATATAGACACGTAGAATTTCAGTTTTATCGATGTCGCATCCTTGTTATTTTTTAGGTGCACTGTATATTAATGCTATTAAATTATTTTTTATTGGTTACTTTTGCGCCCATTTTAGATAATTATGATTAGTGTAAATAATGTAACCCTAGCTTATGGCAAAAGGGTTTTGTTTGACGAAGTAAATACCAGCTTTACAAAAGGAAACTGTTATGGAGTTATTGGTGCAAATGGTGCCGGTAAATCTACATTCCTTAAAATAATAAGTGGTGAATTGGAACCCAATAAAGGAACCGTGAGTATATCACCCGGTGAACGCATGGCGGTATTAGCGCAAAACCAGTTTGCATTTGATGAGATCAGTGTATTAAACACAGTTTTGATGGGGCATGCAAAAATGTGGAAAGTACAACATGAAAAAGATGCACTCTATTTAAAGGAAGATTTTAATGAGGCAGATGGCATTAAAGCGGGCGAACTAGAGGAACAATTTGGAGAAATGGGTGGCTACACAGCTGAGAGCGACGCTGCAACATTGTTAAGCGAACTTGGTGTTAAAGATGAATTGCATCAGGTTTTAATGAAAGATATAAGTGCCAACTTGAAAGTAAGGGTTTTGCTTGCACAGGCTTTGTTTGGTAACCCAGATATTTTGTTACTAGATGAACCTACCAACAACTTGGATGTTGAAACAATTGCATGGCTGGAAAACTTTTTGGCAGATTATCAAAATATAGTTTTGGTTGTTAGCCACGATCGTCACTTTTTAGATGCAGTTTGTACGCATGTTGCTGACGTTGATAAAGGCAAAATAAAAATTTATACAGGTAACTACACTTTTTGGTACGAAAGTTCTCAGTTAGCGGCAAGACAAGCATCAGATAAAAATAAAAAAGCAGAGGAAAAGAAAAAAGATTTGCTTGAATTTATTGCTCGTTTTTCTGCAAATGCTAGTAAGAGTAAGCAGGCCACAAGTAGAAAGAAAGCATTGGATAAATTGGTATTTGAAGATATAACTGCAAGTAGCCGTAAATACCCAGGTATTATTTTTAAACCTGAAAGAGAAGCAGGTAATGATATTTTAAAAGTTGAAAACTTATCTAAAAAAGTTGATGGAAAATATCTCTTCAAAAATTTAAATTTTGATATTCAAAAAACCGATAAAGTAGCTTTTCTTAGCCGTGATCCCATGGCACTTACCACTTTTTTTGAAGTAATAAATGGCAAAGTCGCTGCAGATAGCGGCGAATATCTTTGGGGTACAACTATAACCACAGCTTATTTGCCGAACGACAACAAGGAATATTTTGAAGGAAGCGAACTTAATTTGATGGATTGGTTACGTCAGTATGTGCCGCCGCAAACCAAGGATGTAGATGAAGATTTCATTCGTGGCTTCTTAGGTAAAATGTTGTTTACGGGAGATGAAATTTTGAAAAAAACAAACGTATTGAGTGGTGGTGAAAAAGTGCGCTGCATGCTTAGCAAAATGATGCTGCAAAATCCGAACGTTTTAATGTTAGATGAACCAACGAATCATCTTGATCTGGAAAGTATTATTGCCTTCAACGATAGCATGGTAAACTTCCCCGGAGTTGTGCAATTGTCAACGCATGATCACCAGTTTATGCAAACTGTTGCAAACAGAATTATTGAGATTACCCCTAAAGGAATGATAGATAAATTGATGACCTACGATGAATATTTGGCAGATGAAAGGGTGAAGGAGGTAAAAGAAGAATTATACAGTTAAATATATTGCGACTTTTAAATTACACAACTTATAATTGAAGCTGCTTACCAATATTTTAGATTTCTTTTACCCGCCTTTTAAAAGGTTTATGCCGCTGCAGACTTTTCGTTATGCTGCATGTGGTGGTGGTAATACTTTAATGGGTCTAACAATCTACTATATTGCTTTTCATTATATTTTTACAGACGAGAATGCAGATTTTGGGTTGATGGTTTTAAAATCTCACAACGCTGCATTAGCTGTTTCTTTTTCAGCAAGTTTTATTGTAGGTTTTTTTCTTAATAAATATGTAGTATTCACTTCTTCGCTCATGCGTGGAAGAATTCAGTTATTCCGGTATTTTCTGTCGTTTTTTTTAAATCTTGTTGTAAATTATTTTTTACTAAAATTATTTGTTGAGGCTTGGCATTTGGAAGCATTTTTGGCACAGGTTTTAACAACGGTAATTATTGTTACGCTTAGTTATTTAACCCAAAAACATTTTACGTTTAAAAATTAGTAAAACACTCTTCCGTAAGTTCTTTACTTTTGAAACATGTTAACTTATTTTCTTTACATTGATCCAAGTAGCGGCAGCTATTTAATTCAAATGATTATTGCCGGGATATTGGGTTCTCTTTTTTTCTTTAAAAATTTATGGATAAAGATCAAAAACTTTTTTATAGGAAAAAAGAGTGTTGAGGAAGACAGAAATGAAAATGAACTTTAATAGTAATGCAGCAAATTTCCCCTTTACCATCTTCTTACCGTGATACTGCGGGTTTTGTATTTGAACAGGAGGGGATCATTCATCGCTGCATAAACGCATTATATTTCCCTCATTATGATAAACTCATACAATCAGGGCTATATGATGAATTGACGGCGGCAGGAAGATTAATCAGTCACACAGAACAAGATAATTCCCTTTTTACATTATCAGATAATCACCCGGTAAAAATTATTTTGCCTGAGCAACTTCCATTTATTTCTTACCCATACGAGTGGAGTTTTGATATGTGGAAGGATGCAGCTATTGTTACGCTGAAAGTGATGCAAATTGCAATGGCCAAGGGTATGATATTAAAAGATGCAACACCATTTAATATCCAGTTTTTCAAAGGGCGACCGGTTTTTATAGATACGCTTTCATTTGAAATTTATGAAGAAGGAAAACCATGGATTGCATACAGACAATTCTGTGAATGCTTTCTGAGCCCGCTGTTACTAATGCATTACGGGCATAGAGATATGGCAAAACTTTTTATGGCCTATCCTGAGGGAATTCCGCTGGAAATTACGAAAAGTCTATTGCCGCTAAAGTCAAAATTCAACCTGCATGTTTTAATGCATGTTTGGATGCAAACCAAAGTGGCCGCTAAAACAAAAAATCATAACACTTCAAATAACGATTTCTCTTTAAAAAAACTGCAGATATTAATAAAGGGTTTATTAGAGTTTGTGGTAAGTTTGGATGTAAAAAGAGATAAATCAGTCTGGGATGATTATTATACTGATACTATTCTAGGGAATCAATATCTGCTGCATAAAAAAAGTTTAGTTGCGAATTTTTGTGAATTAATATCTTTTAAGAAAGTTATAGACTTAGGCGCAAACGATGGCTATTTTACCTGGCTCTTAAAAGATAGCGTAAACAACATTGTAGCTGTAGATTTTGATTCAAACTGTGTGAATGAATTGTACAATAAAGTAAGGCATGAAAAAGTAAAGAATATTTTACCACTCGTTGCTTCTTTAAATACACCTTCTCCAGCTATCGGATGGGCAAATTCGGAAAGAACGGCACTAACGACAAGGTTGAAAGCCGATTTGATTTTGGTACTCGCACTCGTTCACCACCTTGCAATAAGTAACAATGTTCCATTATTAAAAATTGCAGAGTGGTTTGCAGGTATGGGCAAGTACCTCGTTATTGAATTTATACCCAAGCAAGATGAAAAAGTAAAACAATTACTTTCACATAGGGCAGACATATTTAATGAGTACGATCTTGAGAATTTCAAAAAGGCATTTGGTAAGTGTTATAATATTATTAAAGAAGAAAAGGTAGGAGATACCGAAAGGGTTTTATTTTTAATGGCAAGAAAGCAAATATTTTAGTTAGATATTTCACTTTAAATTTTTAAGTGTATTTGTTTAGAAAGAAATAAAAATGAAAATAATAAAAGAGCATCCCATCTTTCTAATTTTAATTGCTTTGTTTTTTTGCTTTCATGGAGTCGCAGAAAATTTTCAATCAGTTACAACTATAGAAGTATTTCAAACCGGCATTTCAATATTAATAGCTATACTATGTCTCTTCTTGACGTTATTTTTTTTGTTTAAAAGATATCTTTTTGCCGCATTAGTTTCTTTATTTATAGCGGTTTGGTTTTTTTTCTTTGGCGCCATTCATGATTTTTTGGCAAGCATCACCTTTATTGCTTTTCTTAAAAAATACATTATCGTTATTCCGTTACTTTTAGCTTCAACTATATTGTGGGGATACTTCTTAAAAAAAAAGCCACTGGTACAGAAACCGATCACTTTCTACCTCAATGCGCTGCTGATCATATTTTGTTTTATTGATTTATTAACCATCGGATATTTAAACTTTTCGCAAAAAAAAATCATTTCAAATGTTATTTTTAATTATGAAGCTGTGAAATACAAACCGGATATTTATTTTCTTTTGTTTGATGGTTATCCTGGTCAAAGAAGTTTGTCTGATAGTTTTAATTTTGATAATAGGGAACTGCATGATTATTTTGTTAAAGAGAATTTTATATCTCTTAAGATAAGTGCTAACTATGATTTAACACATTTTAGCATGTCATCTATGTTAAATATGCGATACGTGCCACTTGGCTATTCTTTACCAGAACCTGTTCTAAAAGATTTTCAAACGAGACAATCGGAAATAAAAGAAGCGGAAGTCTTTTCAATTTTTGAAAAACTTGGCTACAAAATTATTAACAATTCAATTTTTGATGTAAAAAATGTACCTGGTATTTCCGATGAAAATTCCTTTTTATTAGGTCATAGTGTTTTGCTAACAGATAAAATTTTAATTAACCGTCTTAACAGAGATATAGGTACAAGTATCCCTGAAAATGTAATAAAAAAAATTCCTTTTTTAAATGATCAGTCTTTTTACAGGCATAGAGAAGATAACTTAAAAGTAGAACAGCAATTATTGGGAAATTTAGAAAAAAGAGAAACTCCTGTATTTTGTTATTCACACTTCTTAATGCCACACGGACCGTACTTCTATGATAGTACTTCAAAAGAAGTTCCATTAAGAATGATTAAATTCTCGAACTCATGGGAAGATAAAAATGCTTTTATCTCTTATTTAAAATATACAAACAAAATTGCAAAAAAGATAATAGATGCTATCAAAGAAAAAAAACCTGATGCAATTATTATAATGATGAGTGACCATGGTTTTAGGTCATATAAAAGTGAGGAAATTTTTCAGGAAGCTCGATTTAACAACATTTGTTCTGTTTATTTCCCTGATAAGTACTATGGAAAATTTATGGATAGCATGACTAATATCAATTTCTTTCCGTATTTATTTAATACCCAGTTCAATCAAAAACTGCCATACTTAAAAGACACATTAATCCCCATGAGGCATTAATCTTTAAAGCTTATGATAATTAAAAAATTAAATACAGATCAGCGAAAAAAAATTATACTATCCGTTTTCTTTGGCTTGATACTCATTCATGTAATTTTTATTTTTTCAGGGTTTTATAATGACGATGATATAAATTATTCAAGGTATGCAGCAGATATCATTAATGGAAATATCCATAATCCTGCCGCAACAGATCATTTTCAGTTAAGGTGGTCCACCATTTATTCGACAGCTTTTTTTTATTATTTGTTTGGTATAAATGCCTTCACATCTGCAATACCATGTTTACTAAGTTTTATTTTTTGTGGGGTTTTACTTTATAAAATGTTACTTAAAGAAAAAAGTACGATATTCTTTTTGACAATTATTTTCTTTTATTTCAACAGAACGTCAGTCTTTTATATGCACAGATTATTGGGAGACCCAATTATGTGTTTTGCTATATTTTTTATGTATTTCTCATACAGGACTTATTTTCTTGATCAAAGCCATGCTATAAAACGCGGTTTTCTATTTGCTATTAGTTTTATGTTAGCTATAATTACCAAGGAGACCATAATTATTGTAGCGCCATTGTTTATTGCATTTTTAGTAAAAGATATAATAAGGAAGCAATGCTGGCAGTTTTGGAAATATGCGATTTTATTTTTTGCTTTTTTCGTTTGTATTTATCTTTTGTATTTTAAGGTTACAACGGGCGACTTTTTTTATCGATACAATTTACTTATACATACCAACGAAATTTCGATGACGAGTTTTGAAAATATTACCTTAGTTTCAAAACTGAAAAGAATAGGCTATGGACTTTGGAATGCATGGTTGCTAAATGGAGATATGCTATTGTATATTCCTGCAGTATCAGCAGTTGTTTATAGAAGCAAAATGCGAAATACTTTTATTGATAAAATAGATAGTTATTCATTTTTAATATTGGTATGCTGCGCAAATTTTATGACAATATCATTTTCGTATTATATTCCACTACCCGAAAGCCCCCGCCATTTCATATTTGTCTTACCTTTTGCTTCTCTTCTCGCTGGTAAAATGTTATTTGAATATTTTAGTAATCCAATAAAATTTACTTTATTGCCGGTGCTTTTATTTATTGCCACTATTATCGTGTTTACTGAACATGCAGGGACTATAAAATACATGTACTTGTTATTTTCGATCATTACTATAAGCAGATATTTTTTAGCATATTATTATTCATCAACGATACTTAAATATTATGTTTTCGCACTCTCGTGTTTATTTTCACTTAATTATTTAAAAGATTTTTATGACCCGATGTATCCTGTTTATTTTGATCAAAAGAAAGTACTCGATTCAGTATTTGCAGATAAAAATATAAAAGGTACTATATACTCTGCCAATGCATTTGCCAGCGAAATGAATGAATATTTTCTGAGTTTTAAAACTGAGAGATTAAAATTTCTTCCTATTGACAGTTTAAGCATGGGCTCGAATAAAAATCTATATTATTATATAAATAGCGATGAAAACAGGTACGAAAAAAAAATTCTTGATAAACTTTTAAAAGAGAAAAATGGTAAATCAATTTCTCTAATCTTCAGTGAGAAAAATTGTTATTTGTACAATATTGGTAATGATGCTTTGAAAATTTTAAAAGATAGCGCTAAATATACTACGCGCTGAAAAAAAATAAAATGTGTCTAATTATAAGAATGAATTTAAAGTACATACAAATCAATTTTATATTCAACTTGATGGCCTGAGAGGAATTGCGATAATGGAAGTAATCTTGTATCATTATTTTCCTTATGTAACGATTTTCTCTTTTGGGTGGAGTGGAGTAGACTTGTTTTTTGTTCTATCAGGTTATCTTATAACAGGAAGGTTATTCCCTTTTTTACTGCAAAGTAATTTGTTGTTTAAATTTTATCGAAATAGAATTTTAAGAATTGTACCCCTTTATTTTTGTTTTTTAATATTGTTTTTCTTTTTTTGGTTCATTATTATAGCTCCTCATTCTTCTGATATAGGAGCATTTTACAACCAAAATTGGTGGACCTTTTTTCTATTTTTACAAAATTGGACATATATAATGCACTTAAATCATAGCGCAGATTATATTCGTCATTTTTGGTCTCTTGCTGTAGAAGAGCAATTTTATTTTTTATTCCCTTTTTTTATTATTTGGGTGGAAAAAGCAAAATGGATTTGTGCTATTTCTATTTTGTTGATAATTTTAATTGTAATAACACGTAGTTTATATTTTTTTAGCCATTTTTCAAATATTGAATATGAGTACATCAACTGGAATACTTTTTTTCGATTTGATTCTTTCCTTATCGGTACAATTTTATATTTTTTTATAAATTACTCAAAACGGAGTGCTAAGGCTGTTGCTGTTTACAAGTATATTTCCCTAGCCTGTTTTGTATCCTTATTGTTTGTTTTTTTTTATTATAGAAATGGGTCATTGTTTAATGCCTTCTTTAGCACAATTGGTTATACAGTAATAGGAGTTCTTTTTAGTTATGTAATTTTTATTTCTATCTCTGCAACTTCTGTTCATCTAAATAACATCCTTTTACAACCAGCACTCACAAGAATTGGAAAAATTTCTTATGGTATGTATATATTTCATCTACCCATTTATTTGTTTGGATTTGGAATTGTCAATAAAATGTTTCATTTATTCAGTTTAGAATTTTCGGTAGATAGTATTCATTTAATAAACGCGGGATTTAGTTTTTTACTTACGTTTATACTTAGTAACTTAAGCTATAAATATTTTGAATCCTTCTTTTTAAAATGGAAATTAAAAGCATAAATAGCGTACTTCCCTAAAAGTAAAATTCTCTAAATGAAATTTTTATTTTCTTATTACTGATATTTAATATTTTTGATTTAACTGCAAACCGTCAGCAAACATTTTTATTCCTTTAAAAATAAGTCCAAGAAACAAAAATCGTATCTCTATTAACCTTCAAATACCTGCCATTTTTGCACACATTTTCCCTTGGCACAATGATTGAACATGTGTTAGAAATTAAATAAACATTCATTATGGCAAAAATAATAGGAATCGATCTTGGTACTACCAACAGTTGTGTATCTGTAATGGAAGGCAACGAGCCCGTAGTTATCGCAAATGATGAAGGGCGTCGTACAACTCCTTCAGTTATTGGTTTTTTAAAGAATGGCGAACGTAAAGTAGGTGACCCTGCAAAGCGTCAGGCAATTACTAACCCGCAAAATACCATTAGTAGTGTTAAGCGTTTTATGGGAAGAAGATTTGATGAGGTAGGAGAGGAAAGCTCCCATTGGAGTTATAAAGTTGTAAAAGGTGACAATAATACTGTTAGAATTGATATAGATGGCAGAATGTATACACCACAGGAAATTAGTGCGATGGTTTTGCAGAAAATGAAAAAAACAGCAGAAGATTACCTTGGTACAGAAGTGACAGAAGCTGTTATTACAGTACCTGCATACTTTAACGATGCACAAAGACAGGCAACAAAAGAAGCAGGGGAAATTGCAGGTTTAACTGTTCGTAGGATAGTTAATGAACCAACAGCAGCTGCACTTGCATATGGTTTAGATAAAAAAGGACAAGATCAGAAAATTGCAGTATTTGACCTAGGCGGTGGTACTTTTGATATTTCTGTGTTAGAGTTAGGTGATGGAGTTTTTGAAGTAAAATCTACCAATGGTGATAACCATTTAGGTGGTGATTATTTTGATAAAGTAATTATGGATTGGTTAGCAGATGAGTTTAAAGCTGATGAAGCTATTGACTTACGCAAAGATCCTATGGCTCTTCAACGTTTAAAAGAAGCGGCTGAAAAAGCAAAAGTTGAATTATCGAGCAGTACAGAAACTGAAATTAACCTTCCATACGTTACTGCTGTTGATGGCGTACCTAAGCATTTGGTTAAAAAACTTACACGTGCTAAATTTGAATCTTTAGCTGACAAATTATTTGACCGTTGCTTAAAGCCATGCGAAGCTGCATTAAAAGATGCAGGAATGTCTGTTTCTCAAATTGACGAAGTAATATTGGTAGGAGGTAGTTCTCGTATACCCAAAGTACAGGAATTAGTAGAAAAATATTTTGGGAAAAAAGCAAACAGGAGCGTAAATCCTGATGAAGTTGTTGCTATTGGTGCAGCTATACAAGGTGCGGTTTTAAGTGGTGATATCAAAGATGTTTTGTTGTTAGATGTTACTCCGCTTAGTCTTGGTATTGAAACAATGGGTGGTGTAATGACGAGGTTGATTGAAAGTAACACTACTATACCAACAAAAAAATCTGAAACATTTAGTACTGCAGCCGATAACCAACCTGGTGTTGAAATTCATGTTTTACAGGGTGAAAGACCAATGAGTACACAAAATAAAAGCCTTGGAAAATTTAACCTAGCAGATATCCCTCCGGCGCCACGTGGTGTGCCTCAAATTGAAGTAACTTTTGATATTGATGCAAACGGTATTTTACACGTAAGTGCAAAAGACAAGGGTACAGGAAAAGAGCAAAAAATTAAAATTGAAGCAGGCAGTGGTTTGAGCAAAGAGGAAATCGAAAAAATGAAGAATGAAGCTAAAGCGAATGAAGCAGGCGATAAATTAGAGAGAGAGAAGGTCGATAAAATTAACCAGGCAGACAGTTTAATTTTCCAGACGGAAAAGCAATTGAAGGAATATGGCGAAAAAATCCCTGCAGAGAAGAAAGCTCCAATTGAAGCCGCTTTGGAAAAATTAAAAGCTGCACACAAATCTCAGGATCTTGTACAAATAGATACAGCAACTACAGAAATGAATGCTGCGTGGGCTACTGCAAGTGAAGATATGTACAAGGATACACAGGCAGGAGCACAACCTGGAGCTGAGCAATCACAGAATGGTGAGCAACCACAAAGTGGAGCTGACACTGAGAATGTTACTGATGCTGAGTTTGAAGAAGTGAAATAAATAAATTGAAATGATACCAAAAAACGCTGTGCTTATGCACGGCGTTTTTTGGTATCAATATTTTTTAAATATTAATGGATGAGGTACTTCATACGGATCAAGTTTTTTTCCAAAAAAGCCACCTCTATAGCTTCTTTTTTCTTTTAAAATGGCTTCATAATCACTACGCAGAATTTGCCTGCTGTCCGGAATAACGATAGGGTGCTCTTCTTCTGTAACTGATTTGGCAATGTATCTTACCTCTGCTTCGCTAAATTCTATAAGTAGTACTGTACCCGGTAATCCGGTATAAGAAAACGGACCATATTGTTTAGGAAGGTCGTATGCATACCATGCATAAACATATCCGCCCCCAACTACACCAATCGCCTTTCTACAATCAAAGCCACATATGATGGCTTCTTCTTTTGTAAAATACCAATGTATGGCATTGAGTGAATCTTTAATTATTACAGGCTGGTTAGTAAGCGCCTCTGCAGACTGAAAAAGATAACCTGAGGTCTTGTCTGAGTAAAAGGAATTAAAGTCATAATAGTGGAGATGTGCTTTTGCAACATGGGATTCGTTTTCGTTGTCAATTATCTTAAAAAGCGAACGATCCTTATTTATAAATAATTTAAACTCTGTATTTTGATTCTCTGCATCCACCCATTTGTAAATAAAATTTCTATTAGAATCTAATGCGCTAATAGTAATAACTTGTTGTCTGAACGTGACAAGAATATCCTGTGCATTTGCATCCTTAAAAAAAAGAAACAAAAAAGTATTTAGCAAAAGGATTTTCATTCATTATAAAAATACAAAAAAAAGCGCCGCAAATAATGCGGCGCTAATTCGTCTAATTATTTAAAGCCTTATAATAGATCTAGGGCCAAAGCAAAGAATGTAACATTGAAAGGAAGCACTAAAGAACAATAGCCGCCGCCAACTGCATATACACCAAAAAATGCCCCAATTGATATCAAAAATAAGATCCAATATTTGCCACTAGATTTTTTTGCTGTTTCCATTTGTAAAAGTTTTTGCAAATATAAAACCTGAATTGGTATAAAGTGCCATTTAATTGAAAAACTTTGATACTAATCTTCTTACATTTAGCATATACATTGTAAAAAAATAATTGATGCAACTTCATTTTACTGTAGGATATACTTCTTCACCGGGGCAACTAATAATCGTTTCATTTTTCAACAAAAAACTAGAATTTTTACTTTCATGTAAACTTGAGTACCAAAATGAAAACACATGGAGTGGGGCGATACTCTTAAATACGGATGCTATGTCAAAAAGCATTCATTATCAAATTTCACTTAAGAACGAAAATTCTCAAGGGGAACAAAATATCTTGTACAAGGGTAGTGTAAATCTTAAAAAAATAAAATCAAATTCAGTTGTAATAAGCCATCGAAAAAGCACTGCAGAATCGATGTTTGATGTACGAAATTCAAAACCATTCAAAAGAGTTTTTAAAGCAAACAATTATGGAGTAATAAAATCCAGAAGCAGAAAAAAAGTCACGCATGTTTTTAGCGTTACATATCCATTATTGCAGGAAAATATTTTTCTTTGTTTAACTGGCAGTGCCCAAAAACTCAATCTTTTTAATAATGAAAATCCTATTTTTTTCAAGAAAAAGAAGAACAGTACAAGTACTTTAAAGTTTAATTTTTCGAAAGAAATTTTTCCTATTGAATATAAAATTGCTTTTTATGATATTGACAAAAAATGTATCGTTGAATATGAATCGGGATCTAATAATATTCTTCAAAAACAGGATGACAGCAATAGTTTGACAATCATAAATTCTGAACCCAACTGTACAAATTATTTATGGAAAGGTAGCGGGATTAACATACCTGTCTTCAGTTTACGAACGAAAGACACATGGGGAAGCGGCGATTTTCTCTCTATAAAAGCGCTGGTTGATTATGCGTCTTCGGTAGGAATGAAGATGATTCAGCTATTACCAGTTAACGATACAATCGCAACTCATACTGAAAAAGATTCGTATCCATATTCAGCCATTTCATCATTCGCATTAAATCCGCTTTATCTAAATATAGAGCAATTAATAAATCATTCAAATTTTAGCATTTCAGAAAATGAATTGGAAGAAGTTAAACGATTAAATAATCTTTCAGGTTGTGATTTTACTGCAGTAGTTGATCTTAAACTAACTGTATTAAAAAGAATATTTCAATTTACCGATGTTGACTTTTTAATGGATAAAGAATGGTTGGTCTTTTATGAAAATTCTTATGAATGGCTAATTCCTTATGCAGCTTTTTGTGTGTTGAGAGATAAATACAAATCTGTCGACAAAAGCAAATGGGAAGTATATGAATTTTACAATGTCAAACAAATTTTATCATTTGTAGATCCTACGAGTGATTATTTTCCGGATGTTTTATTCTGGTATTTTGTACAATATCATTTGCATTTACAGTTAAAAGAAGCTAGCAAATACGCACATAAAAATAAAATAATTTTAAAGGCAGACCTACCAATTGGTATTGCAAAACAAAGTGTTGACGCATGGGTCAATCCTGAACTTTTTCACATGCATATGCAGGCAGGTGCGCCACCTGATGCATTTTCAACTATTGGCCAAAACTGGCAATTCCCTACTTATAATATTCAAAAAATGAGGGAGGATGGTTTCACTTGGTTTATTAAACGAATGAAAAGTTTGGAGAATTATTTTGATGCGCTTAGAATTGATCATGTACTTGGCCTATTTAGAATATGGAGCATTCCACAAAACCAGGTGGATGGTTCTATGGGTATTTTTGTTCCAGCTATTCCTTTTAATAAATCAAATTTTAACCAACTGGTGTTTGATGAAGTACGATTATGTAACCCTTTTATAACAGATGATTTTCTTTCAAATATTTTCAAAGATGATGTTGATGGAATTAAGGAAATATTTTTTAACGGTTTAAATTTAAAAGAGCAATTCGACGACCAGCAAAAAATAGCAGCATATTTAAAAAGTAATACTACATTTTTACATTATCAACAGCAGCTTTTCAGCATTATTTCCAATGTTATCCTATTAAATGATTCGTATCACGCAGACGCTTTTCATTTTCGCATTAATATGCAGCAAACGCATTCTTTTCAACAACTAGAAGAGGAGCAAAAACACATCCTCAATATTTTATACAATCAATATTTCTTTGAAAACCAAAATGAGATTTGGGAACAAGAAGGAACTGCAACACTTTCCATGCTTGCTCAATCATCTAAAATGTTGTTGTGCGCAGAAGATTTAGGAATGGTTCCGCCATTCACCGAAAAAGTGTTAACCGACCTTGATATTCTTTCTTTACAGATACAACAAATGCCTAAAACCGGCAATGAATATTTTTCAGATACAAGAAATGCTAAATACCCATGCGTTGTAATGCCGGCTACGCATG
This sequence comes from Chitinophagales bacterium, assembly GCA_038225275.1. GTDB lineage: Bacteria > Bacteroidota > Bacteroidia > Chitinophagales > Chitinophagaceae > Ferruginibacter. The sequence goes on from JBBREY010000004.1 coordinate 14,876, forward strand.
ATATGGCGCCCATCAGGTTATGGTGGGAGCAAAACAAAGCTACCGCCCAACTATTTTTTAATACTATCTTAAATGAGCCCGGCAATGCACCCTATTTTTGCGAGCCATGGGTTTGTAAAAAAATAATTCAACTCCATTTACAATCACCTGCTATGTGGAGTGTGTTTTTGTTGCAGGATTTAATATCAATAGATGGAAATGTGCGGAGAGCAATACCTTCAGAAGAAAGGATTAACGACCCTTCAAACCCAAACCAAGTTTGGAATTATAGAATGCATGTAACTCTCGAAGATTTAATGCAGGCGGATGAAATGAATAAACAACTAAAACAAATGATCAAAGAAAGTGGTAGATAATTTTGAATACATCCACAACAAAATATTTAATGAATGATTAAAGTTTCTTATAAAAAAATTAACCTACCCTTCAAGTATCCGTTTACCATTTCTAAAGGAACAAAGACGCACCAGCCATCTTTAATTGTAAGGTTAGATTATTTTGGACAGACAGGTTATGGCGAAGCACCTGCAATAAGCTATTACGATATTACCGTTGAAAAAATGATAGCTGATATTGAGGAGAAGAAAGTTTTTATAGAAAAATTTTCCTTGAGCGATCCAGAACGTTATTGGCATTATCTGCATCATCTATTCCCTAAAAATTCGTTTTTAGTGTGCGCACTTGATATGGCAGCATGGGATATCTATGGAAAAATGAAGCGCCAGCAACTGCATCAGTTATGGAAATTAGATACAACCAATTCTCCCATTACAGACTACACCATTGGTATTGATACTGTAGAAATGATGGTAAAAAAAATGACTGAAAAACCCTGGCCTATTTATAAAATTAAAGTTGGGTTTGATGGCGATGTAGAGATGGTTGCGGCATTAAGAAAACATACAGATTCACCGTTTAGGGTTGATGCCAATGCAGGTTGGACCTTTAACGAGGCTATAAAAAAAATCCCATTATTAAAAGAGCTTGGTGTTGAAATTATTGAACAACCTTTGGCAAAAGATGATTGGGATGGCATGAAAAAATTGTATGAAAATGCGGTACTGCCTTTGTTTGCAGATGAGGCCTGTGTAAGCGAACACGATGTTTTAAAATGCCAAAATCATTTTCACGGGGTAAATATTAAGCTAACTAAATGCAGCGGAATAACGCCTGCAAAAAGAATGATTGAGAAAGCAAGGGAACTTGGCTTGAAGGTAATGATTGGCTGCATGAATGAATCTTCCGTCGGCACCGCCGCAATAGCGCAACTTGCGCCTCTTATTGACCACGTAGATATGGATGGACCTTTGCTGTTGGCAGAAGATATTGCAAATGGTGTAACGTTTGATAATGGTAAAATTATTTATACCAATGGCTATGGTTTAGGCATCGAAATGTTGGAGTGGTGATAATCTTTAAATTGACTTACTATGTATCAAATTGCCAGTAAAAATTTTTCCTTTATTTTGCGCCACACTTAACACACAAAATGCAGAAATATTTATTTATTGATAGGGATGGAACCATCCTACAAAGCCCGCCACCTGGCGGACAAGTGGATAGCTTTGAGAAATTACATTTTTACCCACATGTGATAACTTGGCTCGGTAAAATTGCACGTGAGTTGCCTTACAAGCTTGTTATGGTCACTAACCAAAATGGGTTAAATTCTCCTATGTATCCCAAAGAATTATTTTTCCCTACACAAAATTTTATGCTGGAGGTTTTAAAAAATGAAGACGTTATTTTTGAAGACATTATTATAGATGATTCATTACCTGAAGAAAACTCTCCGCTTCGCAAACCACGCACCGGTAGAATGACCAAGTATTTAACTGATGCGAATGCTGATATAAAAAATTCTTTTGTTATAGGTGACAGGTTAACAGATGTGCAATTTGCAAAAAATATGGGATGCAAAGGGTTGTTCTTAAATCCTGAAAACTTAAGAGGGCAAAGCGAATTAACTGATGGCATTGAAGAATTAAAAATAAATTGGGTTGCGTTGGCAACACATAACTGGCAAGATGTTTATGAATTTTTAAGCAAGCAATAAAAATATAAAAACCAATAAAAAAGCACATCGTTTAAAGATGTGCTTTTTTATTTACTAAAATGTTTTTACCAAATGTTCACTCTTAAACTGTCAGGTCTGTACATTTTATCGCCTGGCTTAATGCCGAATGCTTCATAAAATTCAGGCACATTTACAAAAGGTCCATTTACTCTTTCCTTTGAAGGTGAGTGCACATCCGTCATCACTTGGTTTGCAAGTCTTTCTTTGCGCTCGGTGTATAACCAACCCAATGAATATCCTAAAAAGTAACGTTGTAATTGTGTAAGCCCTGCAATTTTTTCATTCTTTTTGTAAGCGTCTGTCTTTTTAAAAGCATCTAAGCCTAACAAAACACCGCCAAGGTCGGCAATGTTTTCTCCCTGCGTAGCACTTCCATTTATATGAAGTGTATCTACCGGACTAAACTCATTAAACTGGTTAATAATAATTTTTGCTCTTTTAGAAAACTCTTCACCATCCTTTTTATTCCACCAGTCTTTTAAATTTCCTTTATCATCATATTGTCTTCCTTGGTCGTCAAAGCCATGTGTAATTTCGTGGCCAACGGTAGATGCTGCTGCATAACCATATACCAACGCATCATCTAAATCTTCATCTCTATAACCCGGCACAGCAAAAATACCTGCGGGCAATACGATCTCATTATTACTTGGGTTGTAGTAGGCATTGTAAGTCTGCGGTGTCATTCCCCATTCAGTTCTATCAACCGGTTTGCCCAGTTTGTTTACCATATAATTGTGCCACCACGCAGCAGCACGCTGCACATTTACTACCCAAGGGCCATCTTCTATAGCAAGGCTGCTAAAGTCTTTCCACTTATCAGGATAACCAACTTTTTTAGAAATGGTCGCAAGTTTTTGGTATGCTTTTGTTTTAGTGCTGTCGCTCATCCACGTAAGTTTAGCAATACGCTCTTTGTATGCAGCACGAATATTCTCAACAATACCATCGTATCGTTTTTTAGCATTTTCACTAAAATATTCTTTCACAAAAAGTTGTCCCAGGGCTTCGCCGATAGCATTTTCTTCTGCATCCAACACCCGTTTCCATCGTTCTTTTGGTTTGGTAGCGCCAGATAATGTTTTGCTGTATTCAAAGCGGTTATTAAATGTTTTACTGTCCAGGTATGCAGCCGAGGATGTCACAAGTCTTAGTTTTAAATAATTCTTCCAAACGTTGATAGGCGTTGCTTTTAGCTCATTACTCAATGCTGTATAAAATTCAGGTTGGCCAACAATAACAGAATCTACTTTGTCTGCGCCTGATAATTTTGCATACGCATTCCAGTTTACCGCAGGCGCAATTTTACCAAGTCCTGCACGGTTCATTTTGTTGTAATTCTTATAAGGGTCACGCAGGTCAGCTAATTTTCTACTCGCTTTTGCAAGCTTTGTTTCCAAAGCAAAAACATCTTCTACACTTTTCGAAGCTGTTGTGCTGTCAATCTGCGTAAAAGTTTTCAGCATATAAGTTTTATATGCATCTTTTACTTTTAATGTTCTTTCATCTGTATTATAATAATAATCACGGTTAGGTAAACCAAGTCCGCCTTGGTTTAAGTTTACAGCCATCACTTCGCTGTTCTTATCGTCTTGCCCAATGCCCATATTAAATAAACAGCCGATACCTTTGCTCTGAAACCCTGCACCTACAGCAATCACATCATCTGGCGTTACAATAGCATCAATCTTTTTCATATCTTCTGCCAACGGCGAAAGCCCTGCGGTTTCTATGGCAGCAGAATCCATTCCACTCTTCCAAAAATCACCTATCTTTTGTGTAATCGTTCCCTTTGCAGCCTTTGCAACCACTGCATCTTCATTAATTTTTTTCAATTTGTTGTAAATATCCTCCTGCACCATATTACCAATTCCCCAACCGCTTTCTGCATCTGGTATAGGTGTGCGTTTTATCCATCCGCCATTGGCGTACATAAAGAAATCGTCACCGGGTTTTACGGTGCTGTCAATGTTGGCTGCAAGTATATCAGGCTTGCTTTCGTTGCTGCTTGTAGCAGTGCCGGCTTTCTTGGTATTGCAGGCAAATAAAATGCTGCAGACCATTGCCGGTAAAAATATTTTTTTCATGTAAGTTGTTTTGTATGCTAAATGTAACAATAAAAATAAAAGCTACTTATGCAATTTTATGAAAGGTAAATTTGGGGCTTTATACATTATATTTTGTTGCGGCAGTTGTTCGGGCTATTCGTTACAATCTTTTTATTTGCTGAAGCGATAAAAAAGGATTTTCACTTCTATCCCGCAGTCCTTGGGCGGGAGGAACTTTTTTCAACATTAACTACAGAGAGCAAATAAGTTTTAATAGGAAGAATTAATAAATTGAAATTACAGCGCAGGTGTATCGCATATTTTCCAGTAATCCATAATAATAGCGATCATTTTTTCTAACTTAGAAAGTTCAGTTTGCCTAATAAAAAATCCCTGTGCAGACGCACTGTAAGCTTCTATCACTTCTTTTTGCTCTGCTGCCTTTGTAAAAAATAAATAAGGTATACACCTTATACTTAGATCAGCATCGGTTTTTAATTTTTCTCTCATTGCAAAACCATTCAACTTAGGTGTGGCAATATCGGAGAGTATAAGGAAAGGTGTAGTAGTGGGTTTATTCAAATATTCTAACGCCTCTTCCCCATCTACAAAAAAAAGCACTTCATTAGGGTAATCTAATTTCTTAAAAACCATTTTTAAAAAAACCTGATCGTCAATATCATCCTCTATTATTATCACCGGGCCATTTTTATTCATTGCTGTATTTTTAATAAGTTGTGATAGATGTTTGAGTGGAAGTTAAATTAGAAAAGGATAAAAACATTTATAAAAAATTTAATAAAAAATATATAAACTGAATTCTACTTACATAGAAAACAATCAACTTGTATCTTCCATATTTTCTATAATCTTTTGGTCAACCTAAATACTAATTGATCATTACTAGTTTCGTCTATAACTTCAATTTTTGTAAAGTTTAATTTTTGTAGAAGCTTAGTTGAATTGTGATTGTCTTTATGTGTACAGGCTTCAATTATTTTTAATCCAATTGAATTAAACGCATAATCAATAATTGCATTGGTCGCTTCATTCATTATTCCTTTGCCTTGATAAGAAGATAAAAGTTCATAACCAATCTCGCATTTTTTTAGATTATTATCAAAGTCAAAAAGGCAAATAGTCCCAATAAGATCTTTGCTGTTCTTCAATTTAATTGCCCAGTATTTTAATGGGCTATGTTTTATATGTTCATTCGTTTTTGTAATAAAAATCAAAGCATCATCCAAACTTCCACATGGCTTTCTGTCAAGGTACTTATTTATTTTTAGGTCAGACCTTAACGAAAATATTGCTTCAGCATCATTGTCTAAAAGTTGCCTAAGTGTTAACCGTTCAGTTTTAAATGTCGGGAAAGGAACTAAATCATCAGGTAGCATTTTTATATTTTTAATGTTGGGGTCTTTGCTCGTGAGTGCTCAAGCCACAGCAGTGGCTCAATCCATTGGTATTACTCTGGAAAGATATATAATATTGATTGTTTTTAAAACCGTATACGTGGGAAGGCGAGGTTAATAAGTGATAATAGATTCCACTTATACTGCTAAAATTTTTTAAAGGTCGTACGTCATTACAATGTTGCTGTCTTGATGCATATTAATTTCGTTGTTGGATATCTTTTTAAACCCCAATTTGCTATAAAAATTATATGCTTTTTTATTTTTTGTGGTAATTTCCAGATGGATCTCCTTTACATTTAAATTGTTAGCTGCCTCATTCATAATTGCTGTTATTAAGCCGCCACCTACATTTTTACGGTGAAAATGTTCCTTAACATACATTTGATAAATACCGCCTGAATTATTTTCCTCCAATATAAAAACGCCCATCCCAATTAATTCTGCATCAACAAAAGCTCCCATTACAAATTTATCAGGGGTTTGTTGCTCAATATTAATTTCAAGCTTAAGTTTTTCAGTATGCAATGCTTCCTCATAATTTGCATAAAATGCTTCAGGAAATTCCCTCAAACTTTCGAGGCGCATTTGCCGGTAAATGTTACTTTCATTTGGCAACAGTTTTCTAAATTCAACATCCATCTATATTATTTATTTCTTTATTTTTCAGACTTAAAGATGGTTTATTAATGTCTATTCTTACTTTAAATTATGACCAATCCTAAAGATGATGCTTTACCAAAAACTACTTCTTAGCAATTTATAACAAAGAATATGTTGAGTGTTATATTTTGATAAAATTTCAACTTAAGTCACACAGCTTCTGGCAATGGCAGAAACGTTGGTACGAATTTAAGACAGAAAAGTTGCCACAAAGTGAAAACTATCACCAATGATGCATGAGCTTGGATTTTTGAGGGTGTAAATTTTCTTTTAACCTATAGGGTTTTAAAAAAGCCTTACAGGTATTGTGTCACCATATCATCCCGTTAACCTTTCCCGCAAAACAAGTTGGAGTGTTTATTTTTTTCTGGAATAATTCTTAAGCACAGTTCTTGTACCGTTTTTAAAAGTTACAAACAACACTTTTCATGGATATACAAAAACGCATCACAGAAATTTACAACAAACTCCCAATTATTATTATTGATGATTCGCCAGGAGAAAGGGAGTTGGTAAAAGTTGCTTTAGCTGATCTCGGCGTGGACAGTGAACTAATTTTCTTTGATAATGGGTTTACCTTTCTTGAATATATTAGGACAGAAACAACAGGAGCTTTTTTTATTTTATGTGATATAAATATGCCTGGCTTAAGTGGCATGGACATAAAAAAAATATTGCAGGATGATGAAGCCCTTCGTTTAAAAAGTATTCCCTTCATTCTTTTCTCAACAAGCAATGCACTCTCTTCTATTAAAACAGCGTATAGTTTTGGCGTGCAGGGTTATTTTGTAAAACCGGATACTGTTGATCAATTAATGGATATGCTGTACGCAATTGTAAGCTATTGGAATTTTTCAGAAAGCCCGTCATAAACATCATGATAGCTTTGCCGCTGTTAAGCGATAAGGCATGTGGTCCAAGAAGGCATTTCGATGCTTCCCGTAATTGTACAAATTATGAATTGGGGTTACGAAAATATGCAAAATGAAAAGGTAAATATTGCTACACAAAATACTCCCCTTTGTGTTATTGAAGAGTTTACTTAATCCTTGCGTTGATAGCCTGCTGAACCAAAATAAATGTGTTTGTAGATGGCACATTTTATAAAATGGAAATTAGTTTTTAATAAAAAAACTCTCCGTTAAGAGAGTCTTTACTTGGGGATTTATCTTTTAAAGCGGTAATACTGTTAAGTTATTTTATAAACACCAAATTATTTACAAAAAATTTTAATGTTTCTAATTTCATAAACGAATATTACTAGCTGATGACATTAGCTGCTGTGTCAAAAAGCTTGCGTTAATTTTTGTGTGTTAGATAACAATAGGTTATAATTTATTTTATAAAAAGTTCTTAAAATTGTATTTGTTGCCTCGATAATAAAAAATATAAATATCAATCTACCACTTATAAAATATGCAAAGGAGTTTCTGAAAGTCATTTACTTTTGAAGAGGCCTGTCAAAATAATAAATATTGTTCCCGCCATAATAAATGTATTATTGGTTGATGATGACAGTGATGATTTTTTGATTTTTAAGAGAGCTTTGGAGCACCAGGTTTTTAGAACACATTTAGAGAGGGTTGCCATTGGCGATGCTTTATTTGAATTGTTAGCTGATGAAAAAGCAACATGACCACATGTAATTTTCCTCGATGTAAATATGGTTGGAAAAAACGGTTATGATTGTTTGTTGGAACTGAAAGATTCCAGAAAATTAGACAAGATGCCGATCGTTATGTACTTCACAGCCCACGAAGAATTTGTTGCGGATGTTCTGTATGATATGGGAGCTACTGTTTATATAAACAAGCCAAGCAGTTTTGATGATATGAAAATTGTATTGCAAAAAGCATTGTGTTTTGTTACATATAATTTGCACAACCAGCCTTCAAGAGAGAATTTTTTGATATCAGTCTATAATGATTAAATAGTTAATTACTTTTTGCAATTTTTTATTTTACACCATCCATTTCTGTAGCTCTGTTTTAATTCCATCAAAACTATCAGGTTTAACTAAATAGCCATTTGCTCCTAATTCCTTAATTTGATCTCTATTGTTTTGAGTTTTACAAGTTGTATATATGATTACTGGAACATCTTGCAAATGAGGCATTTGCTTTATTCTTTTAAGACATTCAATTCCGTTGATCTTGGGCATATTAATATCTAAAAAGATCCAATTTGGTTTTAAACACTCCTCATTTCCTAAATAATCAAGTGCTTTATCAGGCATATTGAAGCTCAAACACGCTACATCTATTTCAACTTTTTTCACATCTTCACAAAAAAAATCAATGTCATCCAGATCATCATCAATGATCATGATTAATTTATTTTTCATGTGCGTAGTTTTTGGGATAATAAAAATACGGAAAAAACATAACCAACTACTAGGCAGGCAAATAAATATTAAAACACGCACCGTTGCCTAAGCTGCTACTGGCTGTAATAACACCGTTATGGTTTTCAACTATCTTTTTTACAATGGCTAACCCTATGCCAGTGCCCTTATATTGTTCTTTGCCATGTAGCCTTTGAAATACTTCGAAGATTCGTTTACTATAAGCTTCTTCAAAACCAATACCATTATCGGTTATAGCAATGTGGCAATATTTTTTATTGGGATCAATGTTATCGATGTTTATTTCTTTTCCATTAACAAGTTGGCTCTCTATAAAAATGTGTGGCGCAACACCCGGTTTTGAAAACTTAATAGAGTTGCTGATTAGGTTTTGCATCAACTGCCTAAACTGAAAAGCAATAATATTAGCGCTACACATTTGACTCACTTCGACAGTCACATTATTTTCTTCGATAGATTCTTTCAACTCATCTTTTAATTCATCTATAAGAGATTGCAAGTTGGTTGCAACAAGTAGTCTGTCTGCCGTGCTTGTTCTGGAGAAAGCCAATAGATCATCAATCAACTGCTGCATATTACTCACAGACTTTTGTATCCGTGCAAAATAATCTTTGCCAGTCTCAGATAAGCCATCACTTTCTGCTTCTACGATTCTGCCAGCAAAAAGCTTTATTTTTCTCAGTGGTTCCTGTAAATCGTGACTTGCCACGTAGGTAAAGGAGTGTAGCTCTTTATTTAAACTGATTAGTTCTACCGACTTTTTCTCTTTTTCGGAATTTTGGTAAGCAAGTTCTGTATTGGCAATGCCCAACTCAGCTGATCTTTTTTCTTTTTCTTCATTTTGAAATAAAAGCTCTTTATTGGCAATTTCCAACTCAATGGTTCTTTCTTTTACTGCATTTTCAAGCAGTTGCTTTTGGGTTACCTGGTCATGTATTTCGGTTGTAGAGCCAATCCACATTTTTATATTTCCTTCGTCATCCAATGTGGGCGATACAAGGTTTAAATGCCATTTATATTCACCGTATTTATTTAGAAAACGCATTTCCATTTTAAATACGGTCTTGGTATCTTTTGCATATAAAAATTGGGTAGTAAAATCTTCCAACTCGTCAGGATGCATAATGCTATCATAACCCAGGCCGTTTATTTCTTCAAAAGTTTTTCCTGTGTATTCAAGCCATTTTTCGTTCATGTATATCAAGTTTCCATCGGCGCTTGCATTGCTTATTTTCGATGGTACCATATCTGCCAGTTGCCTAAAATGATTTTCGCTTATTCTTAAATTTTTATTAATAATTGCACTTGGTGTTACTTCGTGGCCAAGCACTGAAATACCCTCAATAATTCCATCCGGAGTTTTTTGTGCCTGAAAAATAAAGGTAAAATATAATAGTTCCAACACGCCATTGCGCATTAAACTAACCGGCATTTCTTCTGCATTAAAACTTTCTCCGGTAGTAAAAACATTAGTCAATATTTCCCCAAAACCTTGCTCTACAATTTCCGGTAAACCTACTAGCAACGATTTACCAATGATTTCACTACCTTTTGCCCATACTTCAATAATGGCATCGTTTGCAATTTCAATAATAAAATTATTGCCTTTTAAAATGGCGATTAAGAACGGCGATGAATAGATAAGTTGCTTGTACCTATGTTCGCTCTCAACAATTTTTAAGTTTGCTTTTTTGTAATCAGTAATTTCTCTAGATACTGTAAGCAGTTTTTCAATAGTATTATTTCCTTGATCAAAATGTAATGGCAGCACAATTACATCCCACCACTTATTTGTACCCTTAACAGTGTTGCTGCTTGCTTGAAAATGCACACTCTTTTTTGCCAATGCTTTGGTGACTGCATCCTTTATCATCGGTCTATCCTGTTCTTCCCACAAATCCCACCAATATTTATCTTTTGCCTCGCTAATATCATCCATTTCTAAAAGGCAAAGTCCCCTGTCATTCATAAATTCAATCCTTCCATCTTTATCAATAACCTTAATACAATCTGGGCTTCCTTGTAAAATAGATCGGCTAAACTGTTCGCCCTCTATTATTTTTTTTCGAGAAACCATCATTTCTGTAACCTCATAAGCCATCCCCGTAACGCCCCCTATGCTGTTGTCTGCTAAATGGTATGGCTGAAAAACAAGGTTAAAATACTTATCATGTAAAATACCGTTGTATGAAAGCTTCGCTAAAATTTCGTTTGCGTAAAATGGTTCGCCGGTTTTTAAAACCTGCCTGATCAATTCAGGAAACTGTTGGTCTGCCATTTCAGGTAGTATTTCCAAGAGCGGTTTGCCTTCGATATTATCACCTTTTCCCCAAATATCTTTCATTAAATCGTTGGCGAGTGTTATTATTAAATCACGACCCATCAAAATGCAAAAAGCAAAAGGAGAATCCATCAACATCTGATAGTATCGCTTATTCCTTTCTTCACTTTCAACAATGTGCAGGTCATCAGTTGTAAGCAGGTCATTTTCTAAACCATCCTCCACCACCTGTATAATATATTTTAGGTTGTTAGCTTCGTCAAAAACAGGTGAATGTATTAATCGGCAATAGTTATTTTTAATTTGCTCGACATCAATATCTGGTGTTGCTGCACCCGACTTTACAATTGTTATAGAGTCTTTTATTTTATTCTTTGCAACCCAATTTAGAGACGTCTCTATTCTGTGTACGCTTTCCCGTGCATGAAGATTTTGCAAGTAAAGACTGAGAATATTGTTACCAACAATGTCAGCTAACTTTGAATTTGTATTTTTTAAAAACAGATTAGATGCTGTAACGATTTTAAAATTGGTATCGATAATTAATTGAGAAACGGGCAACTGCTCAAGAAAAGATTGGTAATTAATTTCATTCATATTGGATAGGAAGGATTAGCAAAGAATGAAATAAATTTAATTAGATGAAATGAAAGGTAACAAAGTAAGATACAACTATTGAGCCCCAAACAGCATATCAGCTAAATATTCAATTTAGTACGGTGAAAAGCAAATATTATTTCAGTTAAATAAGGTGTTAATTAAAGAATTTTTTAAAGTGGTAAAAATTTTTAAAAAAATTATTGATGGTGTATGCAAAATTAAAAGAACTGGCAGAAAGTGCAAGGATATGTATGTTTACAACTTACACAACCGAAGCACCTATGCCGAGCCGCCCTATGGCATTGCAAGCTGTTGAAGAAGATGGTAAAATGTATTTTTTTAGTGCTAAGGATTCTGATAAAAACAACGAAATAAAGAAAAATCCACAGGTGCAACTTTTTTTGCAAACACGGGCAGCAGCGAATATTTAAATGTATTTGGCGAAGTAACAATTTCAAACGATCGTGCTAAAATAAAAGAACTTTGGAGTATGTGGGCTAAGGCATGGTTTCAGGATGGGCCCGAAGATGACAATTTATCACTCTTAGTTTTTACTCCAAAAAAATGTGAGTATTGGGATACAAAGCACAATAAAATGGTACAGCTTTTAAAAATTGCTACGTCTATAGTTACAGGAAAAACAATGGATGATGGAGTTGAAGGCGAGCTAAAACTATAAAAGTTATTAGTAGGTTTTTCAAGGGTTATTTAAATGCTTACTTTCGCGGATATGACTCCTGAAAGGATTGAAAGATTGACCAATGTACTTGCCAAGCGCCAGCCGGAACTTACGATTGTTCTTGAAAACGTAAGTGATCCACACAATATATCTGCAGTAATGCGTACTTGCGATGCTGTCGGCGTGCAAGACGTTTATATATTAAACACAAAAATTGATTTGCACGAAATGTGGAGTGCGAAAAGTTCGTCAAGCGCTGCAAAGTGGTTAACAGTGCACCAGTTTACAAATGCCGAGGAATGTTTTGCTGCCCTTAGAAAAAACTTTTCTAAAATTTACACTACACATTTAAGTACCGATGCGGTTGATCTTTACGAATTAGATCTTACAGAGTCTGTTGCGCTCGTATTTGGCAACGAACACAGCGGTGTTAGCGAAGAAATAATAGGTATGGCTGATGGTAATTTTATAATCCCGCAGGTTGGTATCATTAAGTCGCTAAATATATCGGTGGCTTGCGCCGTTTCGCTTTACGAAGCGTATAGGCAGAAGAAAATTGCTGGCCATTATGATAATATTAAATTAACCCCGACAGCTTATAATAATTTAAAAAAACAGTGGGGTTTCATAGAATAAATGAGTAACCAATTGCCCATTTATTAAAATTTGCGATAAAAAAATTATCCCGTCTATTCCCCAAAGCCACAAAATGGGTTGGCATGTTTGTTGGTTTTAGGCAAAGCAGAATATAAACCAAATGAACAGACCATTTCAAACTAAACTAACTTTTCTTATTATCTCTCTTTCCGTAATTTGTTTTGGTTGTATTACAAAGGCACAACAAGAAAAATTTAGTAATACAGATACCTACGATTTTGCACAGCCTAAAATAATCAATTTACCAACGCTGCTAGATGAAATTTCAGGGTTAGCCTACTACCCAAAAGATACAAGCGTTTTTGCTATTATAGATGAAGATGGATTGTTATTTAAAATACCATTGAATGATCCCACAAAGGTAAAAGAATGGAGGTTTGACAAGCAGCGGGATTTTGAAGATATTGTTTACAAAGACAGTACTTTTTACGTGATGGTAAGCAATGGTGATATTGATAAAATTAATTTTGTTAATGATAAAATTGCTGTTGTAAAGGGTGATTTCCCCAATGCTGAAAACAAATTAAATGAGTTTGAGTCGATGTATTATTCAGCGGATAGTAACAAATTGGTTATTTTATGCAAAGAATGTGAGGATGATAAGAACAACATCATTTCATCCTTTTACTATGACGATTCAACACGGCGGTATTCCGGTTTTCAACGAATAGCGACAGAACCATTGTTTCAAAAAATTGGAAGTAAAAAAGAAAAAATTAAACCATCTGCTGCGGCCATAAATCCGATAACAAAAGAATTGTACGTTTTGTGCTCCGGTAACAAATTTATTTTTGTGCAGGATGCGGCCGGCAAAATTAAAGAACTAATAAAATTAAATCCCGCAATATACAAACAACCCGAAGGCATGACATTTACGCCCGACGGGGATTTAATAATATCCAACGAAGTAAATGCCGAAGGTTACGCAACACTCTTACTTTTAAAAAACAAAAAGAAAAATAAATGATCAGGAAGTTACTTTTAATTTTAATACTTTTTATACGCATCCCTGGCTTGCACGCCCAAACCGTAAAGGATAATGACAGCGTTCAGGCAAGAATTGTTTTAATTGGTGACGCAGGCCAACTCGTTAATGGAAGGTCACCCGTTATCAACGCTGCGAGAAAGACAGTGCCAATGGACAGTAAAACCACAGTCATTTATTTGGGAGACAACTTGTATAAAGTTGGATTGCCTGACAATGCAATGCCAACATATCAAATTGCAAAAGCACCGCTGGATTCTCAAATAGAAATTGCGGGGAAAGCACCGGTGAATGTTTTTTTTATTCCAGGCAATCATGACTGGGCTAACGGTGCAAAAATTGGTTATGAATCAATATTAAGGGTTCAGAATTATATCGATGTTTTAGGAAATAAATATATTAAGCAGCTTCCGAGAAATGGATGTCCTGGGCCATCAGAAGAGAAAATAAATGATGATGTGACATTGGTAATGGTGGATTCACAATGGTGGTTACACGAAAATGAAAAACCAGGTGTGGAATCTGATTGTCCTTACAAAACAAAAGCGGAAGTAATTACGCAGTTAAAAGATATTATGGATAAGAATGACAAAAAGTTTGTCATTTTTGCTATGCATCATCCTATTAGAAGTTATGGACCACATGGTGGTTTTTTTACATTAAAGCAGCATATTTTTCCTTTTACTGACGCTATTCCAAAATTATATATCCCATTGCCAATTATTGGTTCTGGCTATCCGTTAACAAGAGCAGTATTTGGTACAGCACAAGATCTTAAACACCCTCTGTATCAGGATATGATCAAGTCATTTGAGGATGTTGTAAAAGGACACAAGAATGTAATTTTTGTAAGCGGCCATGAACATACTTTGCAGTTAATAAAAGACACAAATTATATAAATATTGTTAGTGGAAGCGGCAGCAAGACTTCCCGGGTTTCTAAAAGTAGAAATACTGTTTTTGCATCAGGTGATTATGGCTTTGCAACTTTAGATGTCTTAAAAAATAAATCTGTTCGTTCTACTTTTTATAATGTGGATGGCGATAATGTAAAGGAACTTTATACTGAAAATATTCTCGATTTTTCTAAGGTAAAAGTATTAAAAGGAATTAGTGATACATTAAGAGAGCCGGAGTTTGTCTTTAAAGACAGTGCTGTAATTTCTGCAAGTGATAGATATAAAAATGAAAAGAAATTAAACAACGCAGTGCTTGGCGAAAATTATAGAAGAGAATGGAACACACCTGTTCAGTTTAAAGTATTTAACTTAAAAAAAGAGAAAGGTGGGTTTGTAATAAAAGGTATCGGAGGTGGTAAACAAACCAAGTCGTTGAAGTTAGAAGATAAAAATGGCAAGGAGTGGACGTTGCGTACTATAGATAAAGACCCTGAAAAAGCAGTACCCGAAGATTTAAGAGGTACAATTGGCCAAGCAATTGTGGTGGATGTTATAAGCGCAAGTAATCCTTATGCGCCGCTTACGATTCCTACGCTTGCAAAGGCCGCAGGTGTTCCTGCAGCCAATCCGCAATTCTTTTTTGTGCCCGATGATCCGGCTTTTGGTTACTATAGACCCGTTTTTAAAAATACAGTTTGCCTGCTAGAAGAAAAGCAACCTACACCAGATGAAACAGATACCAAGAGTACAAATTCCATCATAAATAAAATGTTTCAACAAAATGATCACCACATAGACCAGCCTGCGGTTTTAAGAGCAAGATTATTGGATATGCTTATTGGCGATTTTGATAGACACGCAGACCAATGGAGATGGGGTACAAAAGACACCGGTAAAGGCAAAGTATATTACCCAGTTCCTAAAGACAGAGATCAGGCGTATTTTAATTCCAATGGTTTTTTATTAAAATATCTTTCAAGCAATTCAATGCCTTTCTTGCAGGGATTTAAGTCAAAAATAAAAGATATTAACGGGTTCAATTATGTTGCTAAAGACTTTGACAGAACTTTTATGAATGAATTGAGCAGAGCTCAATGGAAATCAATTTCAGATAGTTTTGCATTGAATATCACCAATGATGTAATAAAAGAAGCCGCATCAAAATATCCTCCGGAAATAAAGCAGTTTGATTCTACATTCACATCTGAAAAACTGATGACACGTAGAGATGATCTGCCTAAAAAAGCAATGAAATATTATAGCTTTTTGGCAAAAGGAGTTACAGTTACGGGCAGCAATGAGGCTGAATACTTTCACATTCAGCAAGATGTTGGCGGTATTAAATTAAGCGTCTATAACAAAAATAAAGAAGGAGATACAACAGCCGTTAATTACAGGCGTACATTTTTAAACAAAGAAACAAAAGAACTTGTGTTGTATGGTTTAAATGGCGATGACAAGTTTGTAGTAGATGATGACGTTTCATCAAAAATGAAATTAAGAATTGTAGGTGGAAAGGGAAACGATACTTTTAGTTTGGGAGGCCGAATGAAAAAAACCTTGTATGACCTTTCAACCGAAAAAAATGTAATAGAAACCGCAAAAAGAACTGAAAAAAGAATTTCATCTAACCCCCAAATACTCGAATATAAGAATACAGGTTTCCAATACGACAAGCTTGTATTCCCACAAATAAATTTTGGATTTAATGCCGAGGACAAGCTTTTACTGGGTGTGGGTTTTACTTCAAAAAAGTTTGGTTTTAGAAAAGAGCCTTATGCGAGTTTACAAAAGCTTACAACGCTCGCAGCCATTACTAGAGGCGCATTCCAAGTAAAATATGACGGTATTTTTAATCATGCTTTCGGTACTGAAGATTTATTAGTAAATGCCGAACTTGTAACGCCTACCTTAAACAATTTTTTTGGCTACGGCAATCAATCAGCTTACGACAAAAACCTTCCTTTGTCATTTTACAGAGCGAGGTTTAAATATGGTGCCGTTAACCTTGCGCTTCGTAAAAGAGTTAATGATATTTTTCAACTTTCTATTGGTCCATCTTATTTAAGATATTGGAATGATTATAAAGACAATCAAAATAGAATTTTATCTGTACCGTCAGTCATAGGTAAAGATTCCGCCGGATTATATGCTACAAAAGAATATCTGGGGGGAAGGGTGAAATTTGATGTTAATTATATCAACAATGAAGTTTTCCCTACAAGGGGTATTACCTGGTTTACCAGTTTCACATCTTTGAAGGGGTTAAACAATAGTTCTAAAACTACAACAGACATTCAGTCTGACATGACGATTTATGCTTCAATTTCTGACCTCAAAAAAGTGTCAGGGGTGTTACGTTTTGGTGGTGGAAGAATCTTTTCTAAAAATTTCGAATTTTTCCAAGCTAAAACATTGGGTGCACAAAATTATCTCAGAGGATTTAGAAGAAATCGTTTTTCGGGTAAAGGAATGGCCTACGGAAGCGGAGAGGTAAGAGTAAAAATATTTAAATCAAAATCATTTGTTTTGCCCGGTGATGTTGGAGTATTGGGGTTTGCAGATTTTGGAAGAGTTTGGCAGGATAACGAGAATTCAAAAAAATGGCACAACTCTTTTGGCGGAGGCCTTTATTTTATTCCGTTCAACCTCATAGCGATTTCTGCAAACGTTGCGGTTTCTACAGAGGAGCATTTGTTTAATTTTTCTATCGGTACTAAATTTAATCTTACATTTTAAAAAGTTTTAATGGCATCGTATACATCTTTATATAAAAAAATTGAAGTTCACGTTACAGAAATGTTTCACAAACAGCAGCCTGCACATCTGGTGCTTCATAATTTAGCACACACAGAAAATGTTGTAAAAAAAGCGAATGAAATTGCGGGTCATTATAATTTAAGTGAGGAAGATATGCTGGTTGTTTATGCTGCAGCCTGGTTTCATGATACAGGCTATTTGCAGGGTAAACCGGAAGACCATGAATTAATAAGTGTGGAAATGATGAAGGAGTATTTAAATGAGCAGAAGTTAGATAGTACAATAATTGAAAAAATAGAAGATTGTATTTTAGCCACAAGGGCGCCCAGAAATCCGAAAGATTTAAATGCTGAAATTATTTGTGATGCGGATACTTACCAGTTTGGCAGCAAGAAAGAGTTTAAAAGAACAAACAAACTTGCTTTTGAGGAAGCAACACATTTTAGCGAGTTTAAACTTAGTAA
Organism: Chitinophagales bacterium; assembly: GCA_038225275.1. Classification (GTDB taxonomy): domain Bacteria; phylum Bacteroidota; class Bacteroidia; order Chitinophagales; family Chitinophagaceae; genus Ferruginibacter. The sequence continues at coordinate 32,769 of JBBREY010000004.1, forward strand.
AAATACTTTTGATGAAAAAACGATTGAGCTGTTAAGTGCTCATAAATATTACACAACTTATTGTAAAGAAATATTAAACGATGTGAAAAAAGACAATATAAAAAAGATAAAAAAAGAATTAAAAGCGGCGGAGAAAGAAAATCCTTCTGATAAAGAAATTACAGAGAAAGACGGCACCAATAAGGGAATGCAAACGATGCTTCGTCTTACGTCAGCTAATCATATTAAATTGAGTGATATGGCAGACAGCAAGGCCAACATTTTAATTTCGGTGAACGCAATCATTATTTCTGTTATCTTATCTGTTTTGCTGAGAAAATTATCGACCGATCCATATCTTACTATTCCCACCATTACATTCCTAGCGTTTTCTGTCATTACGATTGTTGTAGCAATATTGGCTACAAGGCCAAAATTAAATTTAGGAACTTTCGAAAATGAAGATATTGTAAACAAAAAAACAAATTTATTGTTCTTCGGTAATTTTCATAGAATGCCCTACGAACAGTATGAAACTGCCATGCGGACAATGATGAAGGATTCAGATTATTTGTATTCGTCAATTATCCAGGATATTTTTCATCTTGGACAGGTGTTAGGAAAAAAGTACAGATTAATAAGACTAGCATATAATATTTTTATGTTTGGCATCATTGCATCGGTAGTTGCATTCAGCATTGCAGCCGTGTTTAATGGCGGAGCACCTGCACAAACAGTTATTACGAACAGCACAGGTTCTCCATTTTAAATTGTTATAAACATGTTGTTTAACAGAGATCTTAGCTGGTTAAAATTTAATCATAGAGTATTGCAGGAGGCAAAAGACACATCCGTCCCACTTTATGAAAGACTCCGTTTTCTTGCTATTTTTTCTTCTAATTTAGATGAATTCTTTCGGGTAAGATATCCTGTAGTGGCGGCGTTTGCCAAGCTCAATAAAAAGATTATTAAGCAAGAATCTTTTTTAACGGAGGAAGATGTATCAGGGAAAATACAGGGGGTAATAGAGGAACAATTAAATGAGTTTGGTGAAATTTTAATTAACGATTTGATTCCCTCTTTAAAAGAAAAAGGGATATATTTTTATTATAATGATTCACTTTTACCTGAGCATGTAGCTGAAGCAAAACAGATTTTTCTTTCAAAGGTTCTGTCTTTTATTCAACCAATATTTTTAAGTGCGGAAAGTACTTATGATTTTCTGCCGGAAAACAATCACCTGTATTTTATTGTCACATTATCCGACAACAATAATATGGTTAAACATGTTTCAATAAATATTCCGTCGCATAAGTTGAGTCGATTTTTCGTACTTAGCCCAATTGATGGAATGAATTACGTGGTTTTTATTGATGATATTATTAGGGAGAACATTGGAATGCTTTTCCCTAGGCAAACCATTGAAAGTATCTATAGCATAAAGTTTAACAGGGATGCTGAAATAAATTTGGGAGATGATTACACCAAGGATGTGTTAGAAAAAATTGAAAAGCAATTGAACAAAAGAGATGTTGGTGCACCTTCCCGCTTTTTGTTTGAACATGGTATGCCGACTTATCTCCAACTTTTTTTATCTACTTTGTTCAAAGCAGATATGAAGGATATGTTTGAAGGCGGTAGATACCATAACCTCAGTAATTTGTATAATTTTCCATCTTTTGATAAATCGTTATTTTACACAAATCAGCAGGCAATACATTATCCGCCCATAGCAGGTGGTGATATTTTTGCAAACATCACTTCAAAAGATATACTCTTACACCTGCCTTACCAGTCTTACATTCCTGTTCTTAGTTTTTTTAACCAGGCAGCAGTTGATGCTGATGTTCAAGAAATTTATATAACCCTTTATAGAGTTGCTGCAGAATCGCATATTGTAAATGCATTGATTAGCGCTGCAAAAAATGGAAAAAAGGTTACTGCATTTATAGAGTTAAAAGCAAGGTTTGATGAAGCAAATAATATTAAGTGGAGTAGGGTGATGAAAGATGCAGGTGTTAAACTAATCTACAGCGATCCATCAATAAAAGTGCATTCTAAAATTGCCTTGGTAAAAAAAGTGATAGATGGAAAGGCATTATGCTTTGCTGTTTTAAGCACTGGTAATTTCAATGAAAGCACAGCATTGTTTTATACGGATCATGTATTAATGACAACAAAAAAAGCAGTTTGTGAGGAGCTTGAAACTTTGTTTAATTATTTACAGATCAAAAAGAATAATTCTTCAAAGAAAACTTTGTTATTTAATAATTTGTGGGTGGCGCAATTTAATTTATTAGACCAGTTTGAAATGCACATCAACAAAGAAATTGCAAAACAAAAAAGTGGGCTGCCGGCAAAAATAAGAATCAAGGTTAATAATTTAGAAGAGCCATATTTTATAAATCTTTTGTATAAGGCAAGTGCAGAAGGCGTTAAGATTGAATTGTTGGTGAGAAGTATTTGTTGTTTAGTACCCGAGAAAGAAAAAATAAGTGAAAACATTACTGTGAAGCGATTGGTAGATAAATATCTAGAGCATACTCGTTTGTTTATTTTTGGAGACGATAACGATGTTACAGTTGCAATGGGTTCATCCGATTTAATGATACGAAATTTGAGAAGGCGGATTGAAGTGTGTGTTGAGGTGAAGGATGAAAATTGCAAACAACAGCTTATTGATTATTTTCAACTTCAATGGAAAGACAATACCAAAACGTCCCGTATTTTAAATGATGGTGAGCAGTTGAGAATTAAAGATGCAGGAACTGCGCACAATGCGCAAAATGAAATTTACAATTACCTGAAAAAGATATCATGCTAAATTCTACCCCTAAGTTTTCTATTTTTCAGGGTATAAAGAAATACCGAATAAGGAGGGTATTCTTTATTGCATTGTTTTGGACAATTATAGATAGTGTATCGACTATCTTAAACTATGGCACTTCCATAGATCATTCAAAATCTTTACTTACCCGCGAAATATTGGTTTTTTTAATGAGCTCCATAATGGGCTATCTTTTTGTATACACTTTGCGAAATGTTTTTAAAGACAGACCATTACTAGTTAACTTTTTTGCTAAAACATTCATCTTACTTTTCGCTGCCCTAGCAATGAATTTCATATCTCACTTAGCAGATAATATTCTTGTTGAACATTTAAATTTAAGAAAAAGCCTTGTTGATTTTTACCAATATACCATGACTAGCAATTGGTTGTTAAGACGAACTTTGTATTGGCTGGTAATTTTTGCCATAACACAGCTTTATCTTGAAATAAATGACAAATATGCTCCTGGGGTTTTTTTAGATATTCTTGCCGGTAAATATATAAAACCAAGAATAGAAAACAGGGTTATAATGTTTATAGATTTAAAAGATTCAACACCTATTGCTGAAAAACTTGGGCACCAGAATTACTTTTTATTTATTAGAGAATTTATTTATGATCTGTCGTTGGCATTGATAGAACACAATGGAATAATTTATCAGTATGTGGGCGATGAAATTGTAGTCTCATGGAAGTATAATAAAGACAACATGAAAAACTGCTTAGCGTCTATTATAAGCGGGAGAAAAAACATACAGAAGCGAAGCGAGCATTACCGAAGAGTATATGGCATCATTCCTGAATTTAGAATCGGAATACATTTAGGGGATGTGACCGTAGGTGAAATTGGCGTTATAAAGAAAGACCTTGCCATGAGTGGCGATACGATGAACACTACTGCAAGAATTAGAAGCGCCTGTAACGAGCTTAATCAGAAATTTATAATATCAAGCGATTTTGCAGAAAAGAGTAATTTAAAAAGCTTTCAAATGGAAAGCCTTGGCTTAGTAGAGTTAAAAGGCAAGGCAAATGGCATTGAACTATTTGCGCTGAAAATTTGATGGTATATATATTTGTATTATCTTAAATTTTCGTATAAAATTTTACAACTACCATGACTAAAACCTTACTATCAGCACTGCTATTGCTTTTCTGTATCTCAGTTAACGCACAAAACAAAAAACCACTTACACATTCCGTTTACGATGGCTGGAAATCAGTCGGAGAGAGAGCTATCAGTAACGATGGTCACTATGTTGTTTATTCCATTGTGCCTCAAGAAGGTGATGGATTGCTTGTTATAAATAATGTTGAAAACGGATCTAAACGGGAAATTGAACGAGGTTATGCTCCACAAATTTCGCAGGATAGCAGGTTTGTGTTTTTTAAAATTAAAGCCCGCTATCAAGATACAAGGCAGGCTCGCATTAAGAAAAAGAAGCCTGACGAAATGCCAAAAGATTCTATGGCAATTGTAAAGCTTAGTACAGACAACATTACAAAGATTCCATTGGTAAAGTCTTTTAAAGCTCCTGAAAAAGGTAGTGGTTGGGTTGCATATCTGGCTGAAAAGCCTTTACCCGATACAAGTGCTAAAAAGAATATGCCCGACTCTTTAAAAATGAAAATTGATGGGCTGGTAAAAATTGCTGACTCGCTTCTTAGAAAATCTTTGGACTCAGTAAATGGAAAAGTTGAAAAGGCAGAAGTGATTGCTGCAACCCAAAAAGCGGTGGAAGAAATTTACAAAAAGGCAAATGATTATTTTATAGATGCCGAAGGCGATGATGCTGTCGCAGATAAAGTGCAGGAAGGAACCGACCTTTCTGTGAAAAATTTATCAACAGATTTAGTAAGGAAATTTAAATTGGTTACTGAATATTATTTTGATAAAAACGGTACTAAACTTTTAATAGAAACTTCCAAAGTACCAAAAGATACACTCAGCAAAGCAAACGTGATGCTTTACAATCTGCAGACAGATAAAATTGATACCATTATGAAGGGTTTTAATGATGCCAAGAATTTTATTTTTGACGAAGCGGGACAGCAGATGGCATTTGTTGCAGAGCGTGACAGTTCTGCAAAATCATTGCAAAAGTTTTACAAACTATGGTATTATAAAAATGGATTAGATAGTACTGTTTTGGGGGCTGATAGAAGCACTGTTGGCATTTTAAAAGGAAACACTATCAGCGAAAATGCGGATTTAAAGTTTAGCAAAGATGGTAAGAAACTTTTTTTTGGTACTGCTTCTATTGTAGCGCCGAAAGATACAACCCTTGTTGATTTTGAACTTGCTCGCTTAGATGTGTGGACTTATAACGATGATTATTTGCAACCACAACAATTGAAACAATTACCGCAGGAATTAAAAAGAAGCTACAGCGCTGTTATGGTACCTGGGCAAAACAATATGATTCAACTTGGTACAGATTCTTCAGAAAACATAACGCTGATAAATGAAGGCAATGCTGATTTTGTTTTGGCACAGTCTACCAAAGGAAATAGAATAGCATCGCAATGGGAGGGTAGAGCGCTCACCAATGCTTATCTAATAAATGTAAATACCGGCAAAAGCTCTTTAATATCTAAGAATAATATAGAACGCCTTGCTGCGTCGCCCATAGGTAAATACATTTATTGGTACGACCCAATAAAGCAGCATTATTTGGCCTACAACACAGCAAATTCAACTATTAAGAATATTACTGATAAAATTAAAACGCCTTTATTCGATACAGAGAATGATGTGCCGGATTATGCAAACGCAATTGGTATTGCGGGTGTTATGGCCGATGATAAGTACATTTTAGTGCAAGATGAATATGATATTTGGAAGGTAGATCCTACTTCAGTAGAAACGCCAGTAAACATAACCAATGGATTTGGCAGAAAGAATAAAATAAAATTTGATTATGTTGACACCGATCCTGAAAAACGTTTTATTGATGCCAACGAAAAAATATTGTTGCGTAGCCAAAATAAGACAAATAAATACGCGGGTTTTTATACGGTGAATGTTGGTGAGGTAAAAGACCCTGCTTTGTTAACTACGAGCGCACATTCTTATTCAGCACCTATAAAAGCAAAAGGCAGCGAGAAATATATTTTCTCTCAGTCAGATATTAGTGCATCTGAACTTTATGTAACAAATGATTTTAAACAAGCTACAAAGCTTACGGATGTTGCTGCACAGCAGAAAGATTATAACTGGCTCACGGCAGATTTAATGCGCTGGAAAATGTTTGACGGTAAGATGAGTGAAGGACTTTTATTTAAGCCTGAAAACTTCGATCCAACAAAAAAGTATCCGGTCATACTTTATTTTTACGAACGAAACGCTGATCTGTTGTACAACTACAGAGCACCTGCACCAAGTGCATCAACGATCAACATTCCATGGTTTGTGAGCAATGGCTACATTGTGTTTGACCCTAACATTTATTATAAAAAAGGAGAGCCTGGCGCAAGCGCTTATAATAGTGTGGTGAGTGCTGCAAAAATGCTTGCTAAAATGCCATGGGTTGACAGCAACAGGATGGCCATACAGGGGCAAAGTTGGGGCGGCTACCAGGTTGCGTACCTTGTTACCAAAACAAATATGTTTAGGGCCGCAGGCGCCGGCGCACCGGTTGCTAATATGACGAGTGCTTACGGTGGTATAAGATGGGGCGTGGGTATTAACAGGCAGTTTCAATATGAAAAAACACAGAGTAGAATTGGTGCTACACTTTGGCAGCGCCCAGATCTTTACATAAAAAATTCTCCTTTGTTTGCTGCAGATAAAATAAAAACACCGTTGTTGATCATGCACAATGATGCTGATGGCTCTGTGCCCTGGTATCAGGGAGTTGAAATGTTTACTGCTATGAAAAGGTTAGGCAAAAAAGTTTGGCTGCTCGAGTACAATGGTGAAGACCATAACCTTGTAGAGAGAAAGAACCGCAAAGATCTTTCTGTAAGGCTTGGACAGTTTTTTGATTACTATTTAAAAGATATGCCTGCTGCAGATTGGATAAAGAAAGGTGTGCCTGCAACGCAGAAAGGAATTAATTGGGGGTTAGATGTGAACTAGAGTTGTGCTTGAAAATATAAAAAAGCCAGACAGATTTATTTCTGTCTGGCTTTTTTGGGCTTGGATAGTTGCTGACTAAATAACAAGCGCAACATTTCAAAAACACCTATAAGGTTTTTAAAACATTATAGGTTTACAGCCATCTTAATTTTTTTTATAAAGCCTGGGATTTTCTTTAATTAAAAAATATACGGATATGACCATACTATAAATGATTGCAATTTTATAATTAAAAAATAAAATGATCAATCCCGGTAAGTAAAGAAGAATTTTATTTTTCATTTTTAACATAACTTTTGAGTATCTATCAATTTAGAACAAAATCTTTACTCGAAGTATACTACATCAGGAATAGTTCGTCTATGAAATTAATATCTTTTACTTTTCTTTTATTAATAGGAATGAAAAAAAGTTTCTATAAAATAAAAGATTTAAATTTTTTTAAAATGGTATAGCTCATAAGGATCTGACAAAACAAATAAATTCACGCATTCTTTTGCCCAATGTACAGCCCACCAATTACTAAACATATCCCGATTGCGGTATACCAAGTTGAAGGCTCGTGCAGCAAAAAAGCTGCTAGTCCAAAACCTATAATCGGACATAAAAAAAGCCAGAATGCTGCCCTGATTGGATTTTGCTTCAATATAAAAAGCCAAAGCAAAATTGCAGCTATAGATACAAAAATGGCTAGCCATCCAACACTGATCATTGCAGAAAACGTAAAATGATTTAAATTACTATCGTAAGTATATAAACACAAAGGCAAAAGAAATAAAGCTCCTATTAATGTTTGCCATGCATTAATGGTTAGCAGGTTTATCCCGTCCCATTCTGCACCAACAAAATAGACTGCGCCCAAAGCATTTGATATAATTCCAATTAGTAAAATTGACACACCAAAACCAGAATTTTTGGTAAAATGTATAATTGGCCATGCTGCAGTGCAAACACCCACAAAACAAATTATCAAACACAATAAGATTACCGGCGATATTTTTTTCTTTAACCATAAACTGCTGAAAAGTGTAATAAAAATAGGTATTGTACTCGTCATTAAAGTCCCTAACCCACCTGGTACAAACTGTAAGGCATAATTATAAAATCCAAGGAAGAGGCTAAGGTTTAATAGTCCATATATAATAAGTCCTTTCCAGTGTTTTCTTTGTGGCAACGGATATTGTAAAATTAAATGCGCAATGGCCATCATAATAATTGCTGCTGTCATTAGCCTGCAAACAGCCAACACCCACGGTTGCAGATAACTGAGACCGTATTTGGTAATTGTGCTAGCAGACCCCCAAAAAAAAGCAAATAGTATTCCTGCAAGAATCGATAACCTGGAGTTTTTAACTGAGGTAAACATAAAGTAGGTTGATGTTTTTGCTGTGGCTTAAACAAGATACAAAACACCAACTTTAATTAGAATAAATTCATCCAATTTTATTTATTGAATATTTTCGTTTTTAAAACTTCTATAAAGTACGAATACGATTGGCGCAGGTGAATTCGTTCACGCAGTAATTCACAATACATATTCGAGAATAAAAAAATCCTTGCGTGCTGGCATAATTAGATTCATATCTCACAAAAGAAAAATTAGCTTCTTCAAAAGAAAATTTATTCGATTTTTTAAAAAATAGAATTTAACAAGCTAATAATTTCGTCTAATTTTAAGCAAGACAGTGCATTTACAAATTATAAAGATGATGAATCAAAAAATTTTTACAGCCTCGAGGCTTTCAGAAGGAAATAAGTTATTCCCTGCGGAAATTCACATAGAAGACACCGAAATCATGTTGCAAATCCCGGGTTTTTTTAGTGGGAAATCTCGGCATATCGTGTATCAACAAATAGAGGGTGTAAATATTGATACACCTATGATTGGTTATTCAACCATTACATTCGTAGTGGGCGGTGAAAGCATCATCGCTCATGGTTTCACAGAAAGCGAGGCCAAAGAAATTAAGCAAATTTGCTCAAGTAAAATTTCTGCAAACAGTTCCCGTGCACAAAGTGATATAATTACTGCTGCAATTTCTGAAGCCATTGGAAATGCAAAAAGTACCGGGGCTATCAGCATTGCAGATGAATTAAAGAAATTAAAAGAATTACTTGACTTGGGGGTTTTAACGCAAAACGAGTTTAACGAGCAGAAACATAAACTTTTAAATAATTAATTATTCTACCTAAAACTTTTTCTTATGAGATTAAAAATTATGCTGCTATGCTCAAGTATTCTTTTCATTTATGGCAATGTTTTTTCGCAGGGAACACCAAATGATACTTCGCTCATTCCTGTTCCTGCGGAAATAAAATCTGTAACCAAACATAGTGTTGTTATAGGTGGCAAAACAATTAATTATACCGCCACAGCCGGCGCATTAATTTTAATGAATGAAAAAGATGAGCCTGTAGCTTTGTTTGGATATACAGCTTATACAAAAGATGATGAAGCCAATACGAAAAGACCTGTAACATTTTCGTACAATGGCGGGCCAGGTTCATCCTCATACTGGTTGCATATCGGCGTAATAGGCCCCAAAAAAATTATTGTAAACGATCCTGAGTACAATCCTCCGCCACCATATAAATTTGAAGACAACACAAATTCTATATTAGATGTAACTGATATCGTAATGATAGACCCTGTTGGTACAGGCTTGAGCCATGCTGTTGGTAAAGCAAAGAACAAAGATTTTTGGGGGGTTGACCAGGATATAAAATCTATTAGCAATTTTATTAAACAATATGTAACAGAAAACAACAGGTGGAACTCACCAAAATTTCTATTGGGGGAAAGTTACGGAACCATGCGCTCTGCAGGTGTTGTTGATTACTTGCAGGAAAATTTGGGCATGGCAATGAATGGTGTTATACTTGTTTCGTCTGTGCTTGATTTGCGCACGCTTACATTTCAGCAGTACGACGATCTGTCTTACGTTTTGCATTTGCCTACCTACGCTGCTACTGCCTGGTACCACAATAAAATAAGCAACAAACCGCAAAGTTTAGAAAACTTTTTAAAAGATGCCGAGACTTTTGCAGAAGGCGAATATGCATCAGCACTTATGAAGGGCGATCATTTGAGCGATGCTGAAAAAGAAACTACTATTAATAAATTAGCGGGGTTTACGGGATTAAGTAAAGACTTTCTTGAACGGGCTAATCTTCGGGTTACAGAACCGCAATTTGCACAGGAACTTTTGCGAAGTGAGCATATGATCGTTGGCAGGCTCGATGGAAGATACAAAGGCATCAGTCAAAATTTGTTGGCCGAAAATGCAAATGACGATCCGCAAAGCTCCGCCATTAGTCCGGCATTTACATCTGCTTTTTTAAGTTATTATTATGGTGATTTAAAAATGGATAGAAAATACAATTACCATACATCAGCTTACAGTGCCGAAGGATTTTCGTGGGATTGGAAGCACAGAAAAAGCGGCGGTGCTGATCCTTCAGATCCTTCAACACCCAATACCGTTATAGATCTTGTAGATGCCATGAGCCGAAACCCAAGTTTAAAAGTATTAGTACTGAACGGTTATTACGATATGGCCACACCATTCTATGCAACTGAATACACTTTTGAGCACCTTGGAATTGATAAAAAATTAAAACCAAATATTCAATTGAAATATTATCCTGCGGGGCATATGATGTACATCAATTCATCGTCAGCAAATACATTTAAAAAAGATGTTGCAGGGTTTATTCTTGGAACAAGTAAATAGGTGAATTGTAGTAATGGTAATTTTATTTTTCTTAACCGCTGCACAAATTGTCAACATCAAGGTTTAATTTTTAAATTTCCTAAATATGAGCAAGCAGATTTTTATAAATTTAGCAGTTAGCAATCTTGAAAAGTCAATGGAATTTTATACCGCATTGGGCTTTTCTAACAATCCACAATTTTCTGACGAGGCAGGCAAATGTATGGTTTGGAGTGAAAATATTTTTGTAATGCTTTTGACACACGAAAAATTAGCTTCATTTGCAACCAAACCAATTGCCGATACTAAAAAAAATATAGCTGGAATTTTTTCACTGGCAATGGACGATATAGAAGCTATAAATAAAATGATGGCGAATGGATTAGCGGCAGGTGGCACAGAACCAACTGAAATGAAAGATTATGGATTTATGCAACAACGCACCATCGAAGATTTTGATGGACACACTTGGGAAATTTTTTTTATGGATATGTCTAAATTCCCTCAAGAGCAACCACAATAATTAACATACTAAAAATGATACTATGGCACTTATAAACCCTCACATTAACTTTAACGGAAACGCCGAAGAAGCATTTAATTTTTATAGAACAGTATTTGGTGGAGAGGTTGCAAAGATTATGCGTTTTAAAGATATGGCAAGCCCTGAACATCCAATAGCCGAAGCCGAAGCAAATAAAATAATGCACATTGCTTTGCCTATTGGAAAAAATATTTTAATGGGTAATGATGTTCCTGAAAGTATGGGAACTGTTGATGAAAATGAAAACAGGTCGAAGATAGCTGTGAGTGCAGAAAGCAGGGAAGAAGCAGATAAAATATTTACCGGACTTTCGGCAGGTGGAAATATTGAATACCCAATTGGCGAAAGTCCATGGGGTTCATATTTTGGAATGTTTAGAGATAAATTTGGAATTGAATGGATGATTGATTTTGACCCAAAATATAAAGGAAAGCCTTAGGCTTTAGAATTTACTAATTGTGTTTATAAAAAACGAATACTAGAGTTAGTAAACACGAATGCCAAAACGATTTCGTTAGCAAATCTATATTGTTGTCGAAATATTTTGGCCACCATTAAATGTTTTTCCGTGGAAGAATAAAACATTTCACTTTGCAGGTTTGCCGTGCTAAAACTATTGCTCTATTGAAGCAAAATATCCCGTTCAAAACAATTCATTTTTTCTCCCTTTTAAATACTCGTTTATAAACTTAAACAATCGCTCCATCCGTCTGCCTATACCATCATTTTCTAGTACAAAATTTATTGATAATATTTTATAAGGCTGCCTCGTTTTAACCAGCAATAACTTCTGTAGATGCAGTTCTTTTCGTGTGGCAGTTATTCTAAATCTTATCACCTGTGCAGACGAGTAACTACAAACAACTTTGCACACACCATCATCCAAACAAAAAGGAATTTCAAAATATTCGTTGACTAACATCTTGCAAAAATAAGGGAATACTAAATTATTTAGTATTTAATGCTGCAAGGTCAGGGTAGCTGAATAATTTGTTAGGGTCAATTTCTTCAAGAAATGATTTTTTAACTGTATGCGCTTCCATAAGTTTGGCCTTAAATTGAAAGCAAGCTAATTCAGATATTCTTTGTTCTGACAAATCAGGATTTGTCCATTCATCTGCAAGTGCCTCCGTAAAAATAACCGGCATACGCATTTTGGTATTATGAACTTGTTCCATTAACGAATTTGCTTTGGTGGTGACGATCGCGAATGTATCTTTTGTTTCTCCCGTTTCCTTGTCGGTCCACGGCTGGTATATTGCTGCCATCATAAAAATGGGCATTGAAGGGATGGTAATTCTGTAAGGATATTTAAGCGCCGTTTTTAACGGAACACCAGTCCTTTTATTAAGTGGAAAAACATGCCGGTGTTCGTAAAATTCGGAACTCAACACCAAGCATCTTCTTCTTAATCCTGCTTCTCGAAACATTTTACCGGGTTTAATAATTTCTTCGCCCATGGCATTTAGAGTCGTAAGGGCCTTGTGAAACTTTCCGCTTTCATCTTTATACCCATACCTAAACTTATGGACAGCTTCTTCATTTTCTAAGTACGATGGAAGAAAGCCCCACTCCATATTTTCAATGTCCCAGTCTTTGCCATCAACCGATGGTTTTATAACAGGCCATTTACCATAATCAAAACCTTTGTGTGCAGGTCTATCTGTAATATGTATTTCATTTAGTTCTTTTTCAATTCCCTTAAACTTAATATATTCCGTAAGGGAAATCCTTAAACCATTTATATAACACATGACATAAATTTAAAAATAAATGATGGTTTAAATGTACTTCTTCCGAACGACCAGGTTATTATGCTCCATTTAATTTAGAAATACAAATTTTCTGCTAACATAACAGTACATTTAAATTTTAATTACTTGCGTATTTTTTATTTAAAACCCATAGTTAGAAAAAATGTAAAAATGGAAGATGTAATAATTATTGGTGGGGGGTTGAGTGGGCTTGCAATAGCCTATCATCTTAAAAAAAGCAATATTAGTTTCAAAATTTTGGAAGCTCAAAGCCGCTTGGGTGGTCGTATTGAAACTATTTATGGCAGCGAAAAAACACCAATGGAAATGGGTGCTACTTGGTTTAGCAAAGAGCATAAAAACCTCTTAAGCTTTTTATCAGAATTAAGTGTTGGCTTTTTTGAACAACACACTGAAGGCATAGCTTTGTTTGAAACCATGTCTTTTGAGCCTCCACAACAATATTTTGTACCTGCAAACGAGCATTCTGCTTATAGAATAAAAGGAGGTACATACAGTCTCATTAGTGCTTTGGAAAATGCAATCGGAAACGAAAATATTATTTTTAATACCCACATTACTGAAATTATT
>JBBREY010000005.1:0-44362 GCA_038225275.1 Chitinophagales bacterium
TATTATGTAGACGGCGATTTTATGAGCCGAAAACATGTAACCCGAGGTATGATAACCCTGCACCCTGGCGGTATTCCGCATGGTCCGCACCCCGGCCTTGTGGAGAAAAGTATAGGCAAAACAGAAACCAAAGAACTCGCCGTAATGGTAGATACTTTCCGGCCTTTAAAACTTACACAGTACGCTATTGAAATTGAAAACGATGGGTATGTGATGAGTTGGGCCGAGTAGGGGAGTTAAGGAATTAGGTAGTAGGAATTTGGATGAGAACTTGCGCTGCGTGAGCCCAATTCCAAATTCCTAATTCCAATTTTTCAAAAGTGTGTTCAAATTTTAAAGCCTGTAATTAGTAATTCTCCATTCGTAATTGTTTGTAGCTCCCCACCAAACCTTCACTCACCCTCGGTCCCGCTATACGCAGTACTCCTCGTTTCGTTCGTTCCTCCCTGCACTGTGGGGTACTTGCTGCTATCGGGGCTAGATTTTCGGCTGTTGTTTTTTAATCAACATTTATAAATCGATATGCTTATTTATTTTGGAAAAATGATATGCGAATTCAATAAAACATGAGTTTAAAAATATTTTAATTTTTTTGCACTTACTTTTTTTAAAAATATAGGCACATTTATTGAATGTAGAAGGATAAAAAAATGATGAAATTAATATTGGTAAGTTTTTCTCTAATCAGTGTTTTTGCCGGTTGTCAAAATTCAACAAAAGAAAATAAGGTTATTCAAAATTTTACTGATACCCAAAAGATTTCTATTCCTGATACATCTTCCGCAAAAGAAAAAATCACTGAAAAAGAATTGTCAGTGGATACATTGAGCAAAGTAAAACCATCTTTTAAATTAGCACTTACTTCAAATGCACTCATGCTGGTAAACAGTGAAACTGGTTCAACCACAGAAATTGCATTTGGTAAGTCCGAAAATGAAATGGTTAACATTATTGACAAAGCCTTGCAAACTAAAGTTGCAAGCATTGGTATTAACGGCGAGTGTGGCGCCGGTCCTTTAAAAATGGCAGTTTGGAAAAATGGATTAAATGTAATTCTAAAGAAATCAAAATCTAGTGGCGTATGGCAGTTTGCAGGTTGGTACCAAGGCAAACCATCAGGCAATTTTAAAAGTGCTCAAACGATGGCTGATGTAGGGATTGGCACTACCCGTTCTGATATGGAATCAGCATATGTTATAAAAGTAAATAAGACAAGCCTCGGATATGAGTTTTCAACCACCGCTGGATTATATGGCATATTTGATGGCTCAGGAAAAGATGCAAAAATTACAGATATGTGGAGTGGTACAACTTGTATATTCAGATAAAAATAAATAGTTATGAGGTTAGATTTATATCTTATAATCTCAATTAATATTCCGTTAATATTAAATTGGGCGCTACCTTCCATAGTAAAGAATAATAAATTATTTAAACCAGAAATATTTCTTTACCGGAGGATCTTTTTCAGCTTCTTCATTTTTAATAACTATACCTGATTATAAAGTAAAAAACGATTTTTATCCCAACAGCAATTGATATTTTTTTTACAAACCGTTTAGTCCGTACATTAATTCAACTATTTAATTATGTTTTGCTAAATATTTTTTCCTTAATTTGTTTTTTTAAAAAGCAAATCTATTATGATAAAGTACAGTGAACTGAAGAAAGGTGGACACGTTACCGCAAATGCCGATGGCGATATAAGAAGAGGAGAAATTGAAGAACTTAACAACAGCGAAAAGCAGGTTTGCGTTAATACGGGAGCACAAAGTTTTTGGTTTGAAACAGATCAGCTAAACCCAATTGAACTAAATGAAAAAGAGCTTATGAATTTTAAATTTCACAAACAGGTAATGGAAGATGGTACCATTAAATATTTAAAAGGAGCCTTTCGAATGTTAATACCAAAAGAAGGTGATTTTAGCAGAATGGAAATTTGGTATAGAGATGAACAGCGTCATTTTGTTGAGCCATTACCATTGCATATTTTTCAAAACCATTTTTATGAAATGACGAAGGCTTATTTAAATGAGGGGTCATTCGATTAATATCTTATCAAGTTTATACAAGCCTCCTCTTATTAGTGGAGGTTTTTTAATTTTAAAAATATAGAATTAAGATATTTGCGTTTATTGTTTTATGAAGATTAGTATAATTATACCCACTTTTAATGAAGAAGAAAACATTGAAAATGTTGTTACATACCTGCAAAGTATTTCACAGAAAGAAAATGTAGAAATTATTGTTTCAGATGGTGGCAGTACAGATAACACAATGCATGTAGCTAAAAAGCTTAATGTAAAAGCTACGGTCTCGCCCATTAAAGGTAGAGCCGGACAAATGAATCACGGAGTAACATTGGCCACCGGTGAATTATTTTATTTTATACATGCAGATAGTAGGCCACCACTAACTTATTTTACAGATATAGAACAAGCATTGAATAAAGGTTTTAACTGCGGATGTTACAGGTCTAAATTTGACAGCAATAACTTTATGCTAAAAGTGAATGCTTTTTTTACCAGATTAAATGTACTTTTTTGCAGAGGAGGAGACCAAACAATCTTTGTTACAAAAAGTTTGTTTGAAAAAGTTGGTCCATACAAAAATGATATGTTGATAATGGAGGATTATGATTTTCTTGCAAGAATAAGAAAGCACGGAAAGTTTAAACTTTTTAACAAAGCAACCGTTTTTTCTGCAAGAAAATACGATGAAAACAGCTGGTTAAAAGTACAAAAAGCTAATTTAAAAGTTGTGCGGATGTATAGGGAAGGAAAGTCACAACAGGAAATGCTTGATACATATAAACGAATGCTAAAATACCGTAAAAATGCATTTTAAGGATAAGGTTGTTTGGATAACCGGCGCATCGTCAGGTATTGGGAAAGAACTCGCACTGCAGTTGTCGATGCAAAAAGCAAAACTCATTCTTACCGGTAGAAACAAAGAAGCGCTTGAAATTATACAGCAAACATGTTTGCAGCGAACTTCGTATTGTAAAATAGTAATAGCAGATCTTTCTAGAAAAGAAGAAGCAGAAAACTCAGTAGTAGAAGCGTTGGAACAATTTGATAAAATAGATGTTGTTTTTTTAAATGCGGGTGTTACGCAACGCTCGCTTGCATTTGAAACACAAGCGGAGGTTTATCGCTCATTGATGGAAATAAATTTTTTTGCACCGGTCGTTATCACCCAAAAGCTATTTTCTTTTTTTAAAAAACAGCGTAGTGGGCATTTAGTAGCTATAAGTAGTGTGGCAGGTTTAATTGGATTCCCCTACAGAAGTGGTTATGCGGCGGCAAAACATGCATTAATGGGTTATTTTGAAACCCTTCAAACTGAGGATGCTGTTGCAGGGGTTTATTACACAATCGTTAGCCCCGGTAGAATAAATACACCCATTTCTGCATCTGCATTAACAAAAGATGGTACGCCTCATTTAAAAAATGATATTGGACAACTTAATGGAATACCTGTTGAAAAATGTGTTTCCAAGATTTTAAAAGCTGTAGAAAATAACAAAAAACATATTATCATTGCAAGGGGTGAATACTGGCTCTGGGTCATAAAAAAGTTTGTACCAAATTTATTTTATAAAATAGCCCATAAAAAAGGTATGAATAGTTAAAATAGCGCTTCAGTTTTTTTCGTAAGTACGTTTCATTATGCATGATTATATATCGGGAATTCAACAAATTGGTATTGGTGTTAAAAACCTGAGGGAGCGTACCCTTTTTTACAAAGATATTTTTGGCTTAGATGTATTGATTTTTGACGATACATCCGATGCTCATTTAATGACTCGATACACCGGGGGAAAAGTATACAACAGACAGGCGGTTCTCACAATGAATTTGGCAGGAGGCGGCGGGTTTGAAATATGGCAATATAAAAACAGGGAACCAAAAGAAAGTTTGCAAAATATTAAATACGGCGACGTCGGTATATATGCGCCTAAAATTAAATGCAAAGACGTAAAAGAAGCTTATGTTTATTTAAGCAGAAATGCAAATCTTGCAGTTTCTGATATTCAAAAAGATCCTCTTAAAAAGCCACACTTTTGGGTTAAAGATAATTCGGGTAATAGTTTTAATGTTGTATTGGGATATGACTGGTTTAAAAATTCACCATTCCCAACGGGTGCAGTATCAGGTGCTGTTATAGGCGTTTCTAACATAGAAAAATCGCTTGCATTTTATCGTGATTTTCTGGGTATAGACGAGATTGTATATGATGTAACTGGATCTTTTACTGATAATGATCGTTGTGTAGAAATAAATTGCAGAAGAATTTTATTGAGAAAAAAGGTGGCTGGGTATGGCGCATTTAATAAACTTTTAGGCTCTGTAGAAATTGAGCTTGTTCAAAGTTTTGAACATGATACGGTGAAATTATTTGAAAATAGATTTTGGGGGGATTGTGGATTTATCCATTTATGTTTTGATGTTTTAAACATGGATGGATTGAAAAAACATGCGTCTTCAATGGGTATTAAATTTACTGTAGATAGTTATGAATCTTTTGACATGGCCAACGCTGCAGGAAGATTCTGCTATGCCGAAGACCCGGATGGAACCTTAATTGAGTTGGTAGAAACCCATAAAATACCAATATTTAAAAAGTTTGGTTTGTATCTAAACCTTAAAAGGCGGAACCAACAAAAACCTTTGGCAGATTGGGTTATCAATCTTTTATCTTTTAGTAAAGTGAAATAGTCATAACCATTCCGGCGGTACATCTTTTTCTTCATCTACATCAGTTAACACAGGCATTGTTTTATACGGAAGTCCATGTTCCTGTATGTCCTTTACAGTTTGAGCAAAAACATACTTAGTACTCCAGTCCTTATTTTTAAAAAGTGAGGAATGCAACTTTTTCATTCCAAGCAAATAGTAGCCTCCATCTTCAGCAGCCCCGATCACAATATCATTCAATTTTAAACTTTCAAAGGCATTGTCGATAATAAATGTTGTTAACCCCGGGCAGTCACTACCAATAACAATACAACGTTCGTACCCATTCGAAAAAAGTAAACTGAAAGCTGCGTGCATACGATCTCCTAAACTTTCTCCGGTTTGTAATTCGCATGAAAATCCTTTCCAAAAATCATCCTCGTCCTTTTCAGTCAGAAATGCAAAGCGTTCGCAATGTGCAGCACTAGCTACAGTATGTGTGCGTGCTAAAAGTCTTTTATAAATATTTAGTGCTTTTTCGGCACCCATAGTTGCTGCTAACCGCGTTTTTACTTTACCTAAAACAGGTTTGCGTGCAAAAATTATTAATCCTTTTTTAATGTCGTCTGTCATTCACTAATTCGTTATATATTTAAAAATATGGCATAAAATATTAGCAACGTAAAATTTTAAAACCATATGATTTAATTATAATAGAGTGCATATAATGTTGTGCTACAATTAACAACCCTTAACACCTCTTAAACATTTAGAACTTTATTTTTGCCTTCCAGTAAAACACTATCTCATTTAAATTAACTTTTTATAGCACAATAGATATACTCTTAGCACGTTAACTAGTTTTTAATCCCGTTTTAAGTATGAAAATATTAAGAGTAAACAAAGTATATCTTTCCTTTTTTGCTATCGTTGGTTTTATGTTGCACCTTCCTTTTGCATTTTCGGGTACCAAAAAATTTACATATCATCCGGCACCTGTAAATATTTCTACAAACGGCAATACGGTCAATAATTCTTCATCATTAAAAATTTATGATAGCTTAAAATTAAATCTGTCGGGTCTTTCTGTACAAGCTTTTTCATTTGCTATAAAGGGCTATGAGTATTTAAAAGAGAAAGGCAGAATTGGAAATGATAATATTTTATCTATTGTAGATTTTTCGAGACCTTCTTCTCAAAAAAGATTGTTTGTTATTGATTTGAAAAATTACAAAGTTTTGTTCAACACTTATGTTGCGCATGGTCAAAAAAGTGGCACAGCAATGGCCACACAATTTTCAAATATTCCTGAAAGTTTTCAGAGCAGTTTAGGTTTTTATACTACTTCATCTACATACATTGGTAAAAATGGCTACTCCATGCACTTGGAGGGAATGGAATACGGAATTAATGACAAAGCTGAAGAAAGAGCCATTGTAATGCATGGTGCGCCATATGTAAACGAAAATATTATTCACGACCGTGGTTATATTGGAAGAAGCTGGGGATGCCCTGCAGTTCCGGAAAAACTTAACAAACCAATTATTGATAAAATAAAAAATGGCTCTTGTCTCTTTATTTTCAGCGAAAATGAAAAGTACTTACGGTCATCCAAAATTTTAAATAGTTGAGAAGAAAAAAAATTAATAGAAAAGTTTAATAGAGATATTAAACTTTTTTTATTTTAGGTTGTCTTACCAAATATTAACGCCTTTATGCTTAGAATTTTTTTGCTTTGCCTATTGCTTGTGTCTTTATCTCTCGCAAAGGCGCAGACTCAATTTGCCGATACAGTCAAAATTGATAATATTTTAGACGATGATATTTTAAACTTTTTAGATAGTATTAAAAAGCCCGCAAGCCATTTCACATTATCACTTGGGTTAGGTAACAAATTTTTTAGTGTAAAAAACAATTCTATCAATTCTTCGCAGGCAGAAGTAAATAAATTGTTTCTAACTACAGCATTTTCCTATACAAATAAAAGTGGTTTTGGCCTATCTGTTATGCCTTATATAAGTAATGCTGATGCTGCACTAAAGGTATATCAGACGGCTATCACGCCTTCCTATAACGTAGCAGGAAAAAATATTGATTTTAATATTTCTTACACACGTTATTTAGCTGATTACAAAACCTACAATTCCAACGCTACCTACCAAAATGATTTTTTTACAAGCGGTACATATACAAATGGATATGTGCAACCTTCTCTGTCATTAGGCTACACATCCGGTATTTTTAAAGAGATTAACGTCATTCCAATTCAATTACAAAATCGTACTGTGTATGTAAAAGATAGTACCAATAACCACATAAAAAATTACTCCGTTTCAGCTGCCATAGAACATACATTTAATTTCGAACATATTCTTCATTTAAATGGAGAAGTTTCATTAATTCCACAATTTCTTGTCATTGCCGGAAGTCAAAGTTTTAGCTCAAAACATACAAATAAAAATTACGATTTTTTTTTAAAGAAAAGTACTCGATTTAAATCTCGTACCAAAACTGCAATTGAGCCTTTTAATTTGCAATCGTTGGCATTTTCACTTGATGTAACATATAGTACTGGTAAGTTTTTTCTATCGCCTAATTTATACCTTGATTATTATTTACCGCAAACGACAGATAAAAAATTTACAAGTGTGTATTCTGTGTCAGCTGGTATTTCTTTTTAATGGACGATCATGTTACTTCAGGGGTTAGCAAATTTGTATTTCTTACATTTGTAAAAAATATCTAGATGAGTTTGCGTAAAATTTTAAGAGGCACCGGAGTTGCCATCATCACTCCTTTTGCAAAAGATCTTTCTGTAGATTTAACCGCCTTAGGAAAGGTTATAGATTATAATATAAACAATGGCGTAAATTATATCGTTACACTTGGTACTACAGGTGAAACTCCTGTACTTTCAACAGACGAGAAGAAAGAAATTATTCAGTTTACTCAACAATATATTAATGGACGTGTACCCATGGTTATAGGCATGGGAGGTAATAGTACTGCTGCTGTAATTGACGATTTGCAAACCTATCCTTTAGATGGAGCAGTTGCAGTTTTAAGTGCAAGTCCTTATTACAATAAGCCATCGCAGGAAGGCATATACCAACATTACAAAGCCATTGCAAAAGCCTCTCCCAAACCCATTATTTTATACAATGTTCCAGGACGTACAGGAAGAAATATGGCGGCTGACACTACTTTGAGGCTTGCACAGATTGAAAATATTGCAGGTATAAAAGAAGCAAGCAACGATATACAACAGGTAATAGAGATTTTAAAAAACCGACCTGAAAATTTTGCTGTAATAAGTGGAGATGATGACTTAGTATTACCTGAACTTGCGTGCGGCATAGATGGTGTGATAAGTGTAGTAGTCAACGCATTTCCAAAGTTGTTTACAACAATGGTTAACCTTGGTTTGGAATATCAATTTAATGATGCTGTTAAAATAAATAACCAATTGTTGGAGGTATACAAATTATTATTTTTAGAAAACAATCCTGCAGGTGTAAAAGCATTTTTATACGAAATGAAGCTAATAGAAAATGCCCTTCGTTTACCCGGTGTTTCCTTAAGTGAAGAATTACAATTGCAGGTAAAAAGATATGTTGCCCTAAATGCTTTTTAGTGAAATTTTTTTTCAGTACAATATTAACTGTTATTATTTCGGTTACTGCTGATGCACAGTCAGTAGATAGTACTGCAAAATATATCTGGAAAAATGAAGCAACTAATATTTCTGCAGTTGTAGAAATTTATGGTGCACAGTTTCGCAACAAATATCAGTGCCTTTTTTATTTAAACAGTGTAGATACAGTTTACAATAACATCTCTGATAGTCTTTTTAAGGCTTTTGTAAATTTATCAGCAGCCAGTTACCCTATTATAAAAATCAGCTTTTACAACACTCCTGACTCTCTTCCGGCTAAAAAACTAAAATCATACGCTGAAGAGTTTTCAACGTTTATTATAGGCGATATTAAAAAAAGATATCCGCTGATAAGAACCCAAAATCCAATCGTTTATGGAGTTAATTATTTTGCACTGGTGGCTTTATCAGCAGCAATCAATAATGCTCAAAAAATAAATAAGGGAGCGTTGTTTTTTAATGAAGATGCTGCAATATTGGAGAATATCAGTTCGGTTGAAACAGGTAAATTAAAAGGAAAATTCTTTTTGTATGTGAATCATCAAAACAAAGAAAACTTTTTTGAAGATGCTTTTACATCAGCGTTGGCACTTAATTCTTCAGTAGTACTTTATAAGTTTGATCAGTTTGATAATCTTGGCTCTTCGAATATATTTGACGAAGCATTTAAATGGTTATTGGCAGATGGTAATAATTTTATCATCCAAAATACTGGTTATTAGATTTTAAAACATGCGCCTTCATGTGCAATCTCTGTATTTTCAAATACTTCCCTTGTTTCATTTAAAAACTCATCCAGTTCTTCATATTTAGAAGAAAAGTGACCAATCACTAATTTTTTTGCTCCCGCAAGTGTTGCAATGTTGCCTGCCTGTGTTGTTGTGCAGTGAAACCTTGCTGCAGCTCGCTCTTCAAGGTCTTTCAAATATGTTGTTTCGTGATAAACAAGATCTGCGCCCTTAATTTTGTCTGCAATGGTTTCGTCATAAATTGTATCCGCACAATACGCATAACTGCGTGCAGGAGTTGCAGATTCAGTTACATCTTTGTTTGATATGATTGTTCCTTTTTTTGTAATGTAGTCGCTACCTTTTTGCAGCTCATTATAAAAAGCCTCGGGTATTTCATACATTCTCACTTTGTCTGGAAGTATAGCCCTTGGATTTTTCTTCTCTTTAAATAAAAAACCAAAACAAGGAATGCGGTGGCTCACTTTAAAAGTAGAAACAATTATTTTTTTATCGTTTGCAATGTCACCTTCTACTGTTAATGGATGAAAGTAAAGTGGATAAGGTAGTACGGTATTTGCGGCGTCAAGATGTAATTGTATAATTTGTTCCAGTAGAGCTGGAGCATAAATATGCAGGTCATTTGTACGACCTAATAAACCCATACTTGTCAGTAAACCAATCAACCCAAAATAATGGTCGCCATGTAAATGAGAAATAAAGATCTTATTTATTTTGCTGCGCTTTATTTTGTATTTGGTGAGCTGGTTTTGCGTTCCTTCGCCACAGTCAATCAAATAATTTTCGTCATTGGTTTGCAATACTTGTGCAGTTGGATTTCGCCCATGTGCAGGTATTGCAGAGTTGTTCCCTAAAATTGTAAGTGCAAGCAATTGATAAAATTTAAAAGATTTTATTGCAAGAGTATTCTTTAACTAAAAAGGCTGCTTTCATCATCTAATTATCTTCTTCATCAAAGTCGCTTAATAATTCTCTCTCTATTTCTTCCATTTGTACAATATCCCAAGCTTCACTTTCCGTTGGTGTAATGTTCATCAAGTCCGTAAGTTCAAGTTTTTCAAAAACCATTCCCACTTGTGGTTGAAGTTCGCAAACTACCATCGACTTATTTTTCTCATAAAACTGTTGTTGAATCTCGGAAATTTTTTCAGCACTAACATCGTCAATTTCTTGTACCATTTGCATATTAAGAACAATATGAGGAATTTCTAAACTGGCATAATCACCTATTTTTCCAATAGCTTCTGTCATATTAGCAGAAATAATAGACTCTTCCGGCGTTAAAACATGAAATTTTTCTTTGGTATCTATTTTGAGTTTCATTGCATGCGATTAATAATCTAAGATATAATAATCCGATCTATAAATATGTGTTTGTTTTCTTTCCGTAAATAGCAATTGGTATATTGTACACATATCAACATTTTTGATTTCTTTAGCACTTAACCGCTCTATTTTTTCGTTAACATTGTAAGAGTAAAATATAATAGCATGGATAATAATTTTAGCACCCAGGTAAAAGAAATCATTTCTTATAGCAGAGAAGAGGCTTTAAGATTGGGAAATGATTTTATAGGAACAGAACATTTAGTGTTGGGTTTAATTAGAGATGGCGAAAACACCGCTGTAAAAATATTGAAAACATTAAACGTAGATGTGTATGAATTACGAAAGGAAATTGAACTTGCAGTAAAAGATAAGACAGGCAAAAACATTGCAAATATAAATTCATTGCCACTCACTAAGCAAGCAGAGAAAGTTATTCGTATAACAGTCTTAGAAGCCAAGGCGGTAAAAAGCGCCAATGTAGAAAGTGAGCATTTAATGTTGTCTATCTTAAAAAATAAAGAAAATATTGCCACGCAAATTTTAAATCAGTTTGATGTGGATTACGATATTTTTAAAACAGAACTAGGTTTTGTAGCAAGTGATTTGCCACGTGCTGAGTTTAATGATGAAGATGATTTTGATGACGACAGCAAAAAGTTCGGCACACAAAAACCTTCTAAACCAGGTGCGGCGAATTTGCCTAAAACAAAAACACCGGTATTAGATAATTTTGGTAGAGATATTACTCGCCTTGCAGAAAGCGGTTCTCTTGACCCGATCGTTGGGCGTGAAAATGAAATTGAAAGAGTATCGCAAATACTTTCCCGCAGAAAGAAAAACAACCCTATATTAATTGGTGAACCTGGTGTGGGTAAAACAGCGATTGTTGAAGGGTTGGCATTGCGGATTGTACAAAGAAAAGTTAGCCGTGTTTTGTTTGATAAGAGAGTGGTAAGTCTTGATCTTGCAGCACTTGTAGCCGGTACAAAATACCGTGGACAATTTGAAGAGCGCATGAAAGCCATCATGAATGAACTGGAAAAAAACAAGGATGTTATTTTATTCATTGATGAAATACACACGATCGTAGGAGCGGGTGGCGCAAGTGGAAGTTTGGATGCGAGTAATATTTTTAAACCTGCCTTAGCTCGTGGTGAATTACAGTGTATTGGTGCAACTACTTTGGATGAGTACCGCCAGCATATTGAAAAAGATGGTGCACTAGATCGTCGTTTTCAAAAGGTTTTAGTGGAGCAACCAAGTGTTGATGAAGCAATCGAAATTCTTACAAACATTAAAAGTAAATACGAAGATTATCACAACGTAACTTATAGCCAGGAAGCTATTGAAGCCTGTGTTAAGTTGAGTGATCGCTACATGACTGATCGTTTATTGCCCGATAAAGCTATTGATGTATTGGATGAAGTTGGTGCAAGAAAGCATATCAAAAACATAAATGTTCCTGAAAATATAATTGAGCTTGAGAAAAAAATTGAAGATATAAAACTCGAAAAAAACAAGGTTGTAAAAAGCCAGAAGTTTGAAGAGGCTGCATCTTTAAGAGATACAGAAAAACGCCTTCAAGATGAATTGGAGAAAGCAAAAACAGATTGGGAAGAAGAAAGTAAGAACAAACGTTTTCCTATTGAAGAAGAAGATATTGCTGAAGTAATACACATGATGACGGGTATACCTGTTAAGCGCATGGTGCAGGCTGAAACTGATAAACTTCGCAATATGGGTGAAGACCTGAAAGGCGCAGTAGTAGGACAGGCTGATGCGATTAGTAAAGTGGTGAAAGCCATTCAAAGGAATAGAGTAGGGTTAAAAGATCCTAAAAAGCCAATTGGTACATTTATATTTCTTGGTCCTACAGGTGTAGGTAAAACTGAACTTGCCCGTACATTGGCAAGACAAATGTTTGATAGTGAAGATGCGCTTATTCGAATTGATATGAGTGAATACATGGAGAAATTTACAGTAAGCCGTTTAATAGGAGCGCCTCCGGGATACGTAGGTTACGAAGAAGGTGGTCAGCTTACAGAACGTGTACGTCGCAAGCCTTACAGTGTTATTTTGTTAGATGAAATTGAAAAAGCGCATCCAGACATTTATAATATTTTATTGCAGGTGTTGGATGATGGTATGCTTACAGATGGTCTTGGTAGAAAAGTGGATTTTAAAAATACCATGATCATTATGACGTCTAATATTGGCGCACGCCAGCTAAAGGATTTTGGAGAAGGAGTTGGTTTTGCAACAGCTAATAGAGTTGAAAATTCAGATGAAAACAACAAGGCAGTTATTGAAAAAGCATTGAAGCGTACTTTTAGCCCTGAGTTTTTAAACAGGATTGACGATGTAGTAATATTTAATTCTCTTAGCAAAGATGATATTTTTGAAATCATTGATATTTTGATGAAGGGTGTGATGAAGCGTTTGAACAATCTTGGCTTTAGTATGGAACTTACACCTGAAGCAAAAGCCTTTGTAGCCGATAAGGGTTATGATAGCCAGTTTGGCGCAAGACCTCTGCACAGAGCTATTCAAAAATACTTGGAAGATCCTTTAGCAGAAGAAATTTTAAATATGAATATAAAAGCCGGCGACGTTTTGGTGGCGGAGTTGGATGTTGAAAACCAGAAAGTGATTTTTAAAAAGAAAGATAAAGAAGAGCCGAGAAAGAAAGAGAAGAAAAGTGAAGCTTAACCTTGTCTTAAATTAATAATTGCCCCATTCATTTTGACTGGGGCTTTTTTTTGGTCACAATGTGAATGTTAAATTCTTTTTGATAACTATTAAAATTCCTTCACTTTTGCACAATGGCAAAAAAGATTATCATTACAATAGACGGTTGGTCATCCTGCGGGAAAAGTACCCTTGCCAAACAATTAGCAAAAGAGCTAGCCTACACTTATATCGATAGTGGTGCCATGTATAGAGCTATTACACTTTATTTTTTAAGAAATCATATAGACTGGACGGATGATATGGAAGTGAAAAATGCGCTCAACGAAATTCATTTACATTTTGAACCAAATATAAAATCGGGAGAATCAGAAATATTTTTAAACGATGAAAATGTTGAGTACTTGATAAGAGATCTTATTATTGCAGACAAAGTAAGTGACATTGCAGCTATTGCATCGGTGCGAACTTTTGCGGTTGCTCAGCAGCAAAAAATGGGAGAGAGTAAGGCAATAGTGATGGATGGAAGAGACATCGGGACAACGGTTTTTCCCGATGCCGAATTGAAAATATTTATGACGGCGGATATTGCAACAAGAGTAGAACGCAGGTTCAAAGAAATGTTTGAGAAAAACCCAAATATTGTTTTGGAAGATGTAAAACACAATCTCGAAATGAGGGACTATATTGATTCTAACAGAGAAGTGAGTCCATTAAAAAAAGCAGAAGATGCAATTGTGTTAGATAATACGAATATTGATATGCGTCAGCAATTAAAAATTGCGCTAGATCTTGTAAAGCAGCCTATTCTCTAACTTACAAGCAACATTTCACTTTTTAAGTTCTCAAGTTTTTGGCTGCAATCTCTCATAGCTGCAATTTTTTCTATAACTGCTTCTACCATTGCATCGGGGCAACTTGCACCGCTGCTTATCAATATTTTTACCGGTCTGTTTAAAGGCAGAAAATCAGTTGTAGGTTTTTCCTCTTGTGTGTGAAGGTTGTAATGAAAAATTGTATTATCAGCCGTTATTTTATCAGCACCGTTTATAAAATAAGTTATTAGTTTTTGCTCGCACAACTCCACAAGGTGAGATGTATTGCTACTATTGTAACCGCCCACAACTATTGCAAAATCTGCATCCTGCTCCAATAATCCATAAATAGATGACTGGTTGTCGTTAGTAGCATAACATAGTGTATCTCTGGTATCAGCAAACCTTTCAGCAATATTTGCTTCGGTAAGATTGTATTTAGTAATCATTATACTTTTTAGGAAATCTGCAATAGCTTGTGTATCGCTTGCAAGCATGGTTGTTTGGTTGATGACACCTATTCGTTCAAAATCTTTTGCAGGGTTAAAGCCTTCTGAAAAACGACCTGCAAATTCTTCACTAAACTGCTCAACAGCTTTCTCATTAGTAATGTATTTGCTAAGCTCAACAGCTTCTGCCATGTCATTCACAATAACTGTCGGAGTAACTTTAGCGGCATGGGAAAAAGTCGCACGTGTTTCCTCATGTGTAGGTTTACCATGTACCACCACTGAGTAATTTTTTTTCGCAATTTGGTCTCCACGATTCCAAACCTTTTCAACGAATGGGCAAGTGGTATTGTATTTTTTTGTAGAAATACCGATCGAATTTATTTTTTCTTCAATTAGTAAGGTGGTTCCAAATGCCGGAATAATTACAACATCATCCGCTGTCAATTCTTCAAATGGTATCAGCATATTCCCTTTTGTATCTTGTAAAAAAGCTACGCCTCTTTGCTGTAAATCTGCATTCACCTGGGGGTTGTGAATCATTTCGCTCAATAAAAAAATACGTTTACCGGGGTTTTCATCGATAGTTTTAAAAGCAATTTCAATAGCATTTTCTACTCCGTAACAAAATCCAAAATGTCTGGCTAAATAAATCTGCACATCACCAAGATCTAATACAGTCGGCGTAAAATCTTTCTTCATTTTGTCCTGCTCCCGTCTTGTGTTTTTAATTGCAGTAATAAGGGGGCTGCGATATGTAAAAGGAATAGTAAATTGCTTCATAGAAAATATTAGTTACAAAGGTACGTTTTAAGATAAATGGAATCTTCATTGCACATTTTGCAACAAGGAAAATTGATAGTAAAATTTTATGGCAACAAGTCTGTTTACACAACCGGCATTTTTGAAAAATAGCAATATCTACGAAGTGAATGTTAGGCAATATACGCCTGAAGGAACTTTTAAGGCATTTGCAGAACATTTACCCAGACTAAAAGAAATGGGTATTGAAATTTTGTGGATGATGCCGATTCACCCAATTGGTATTGAAAAAAGAAAAGGTACACTCGGAAGTTATTATTCTATTCAAAATCACAGAGGAATAAATTCTGAGTTTGGTACTGAGGATGACTTTAGTGATTTGGTATTAAAAGTACATTCTCTTGGGATGAAAATAATTATTGATTGGGTTGCTAACCATACTTCGTGGGATAATGTATGGACCAAAACCAATCCTGAATTTTTTGTAAAAGATGCTGAGGGCAATTTTAAGATTGCTTGCGATTGGGATGATACTTTGCAAATTGATCATTCTTGTAAAGCAGAGCAGGTAGCCATGATAGATGCCATGAAGTATTGGATAACAGCTTTTAATATTGACGGCTTCAGAGCTGACCTTGCACACCTAACACCTTTGCAATTTTGGAAAAAAGCGAGATTACAATTATCATCATTAAAAAAAGACCTTGTTTGGTTAGCGGAAACTGAGGATATAAATTATCACGAGGCGTTCGATATTTCTTATACATGGAGATGGATGCATATTACCGAGCAATTTGTAAATGGGCAAAACACACTATCAGATTGCATTAAAGTATTATCAGATTATAAAAAAGATTTTGATGAGAAAGACCTACGTTTATTTTTTACAAGCAACCACGATGAAAATTCTTGGAATGGATCTGAATATGACAAGTATGGGGTCTTCGCTAAAGCATTCGCTGTATTTACAATGTTATATGCTTCTGTACCTTTAATCTACAGCGGACAAGAATTACCAAATTATAAAAAACTTCAATTTTTTGAAAAAGACGAAATCGGATGGACGGAAGATTTACAGTTACAAAGTTTTTATAGATGTTTGCTTTTGCTTCGAAAAAGAAATCCTGCATTTGCAAATTTAAAAGCGGCAAACATTTATATAGATGAATTATTAATTGAGAAAAATATATTTTCTATGCTTATTAAAA
Organism: Chitinophagales bacterium; assembly: GCA_038225275.1. GTDB lineage: Bacteria > Bacteroidota > Bacteroidia > Chitinophagales > Chitinophagaceae > Ferruginibacter. Next base: position 16,335 of record JBBREY010000005.1, read on the forward strand.
GTGAAGAAGATGTAGTCTTATGTACTATCAATTTTAATAAAGTGTCAACTTTAGAATATATTATTTTTGATGCCACTCCTGGATACTATAGAGAGATTTTTTCTGGTAATGAAGTTATATTAAATAAAAGTTTTGCCTTCGAAAAGGAAGCCGGTGGGTTTTGTATTTTAGAGAAATTTAAAAATTTAGCCTAATAAAAAACCCCTGATTATTTCAGGGGCTTTCTTATGTGTGTATGTGTTTATAGTTTATTCTTCCTCTAAAGTAAAAGGATATTCATAAAGTCCATCATATCCAGGATAAAAACCGCTCACTGTAATATCTTTCTCTTTACCGACTGCATTTCTCAACTCTTCAATAGAACTAATAACTTTATTATTTATTTTTAAAATAATAAAACCGTCTTTCATTCTGCTTTGTTTGTCAATGGCGCCTTCAGCTTTAATTTTCTTCACTATTACGCCGCCTGTTACACCGTATTCTTTTGCTTTTTTTGGATCAAGTGTAGCAAGGTCCGCGCCTAATTTATCAGTAGAAATTTCATTTTTTACAACATCATAATTGCCGGCTTTGTTTTTTAAAGTCACATTAGCTGTCACTTCTTTATTATCACGTAAATACGTAACGGTTATTTTATCACCTGGCTTATAACGGCTAACCTGTTCTTGCATTTCTGCACCACTGCTTACCGTGCTTCCGTTTACTTTGATAATCATATCGCCTTTACGTATCCCTGCACCGTAAGCTCCACCATCGGTCGGAACTTCTGTTACATAAATACCATAAGCGTCCATTGGTATGCCTTGTTGTTTTTTCACTTCTTCACTTAAATCACTTGGCGTTGTATAAGCTATACCTATGTATGCACGTTGCACTGTACCAAATTTGATAATATCATCGACTACTTTTTTCACAATGTTCACGGGTATTGCATAGGAATAACCGGAATAATAACCTGTTGGAGATGCAATGGCAGAATTGATACCGACGATTTTGCCATCTGTGTTAACCAAGGCGCCACCGCTATTTCCCATGTTAACTGCGGCATCAGTCTGTATAAATGACTCTACGCCTGCTGCACCTGCTTTATCCCTGTTCAAACCTAAGCTTCTTGCTTTTGCGCTCACAATACCTGCTGTTACAGTGGCTTCAAGGTTAAGTGGGTATCCGATTGCCAACACCCATTGCCCAATTTTTACATCATCTGAATTCCCATAAATTAAATAAGGTAAACCGGCAGCTTCTACTTTAATAACAGCCAAATCATATGCAGGATCTGTACCTATTACTTTTGCAGTGTAGGTTTTTTTGTTGCTTAATGTTACCATGATTTCATCTGCGGAAGCTACAACATGGTTATTGGTGACAATGTAGCCGTCTTCACTAATCAATACACCTGAACCTGATGCACGTTGCTCAGGTCTTACATTGTTTCTTTTGCCAAAAAATTGTTCCATCATGTCATCATCTCCAAATAAATCGCTGAATGGGTTTTGCTGACGCTGTGTTTTAGGTAAACTGTTGGAGATTTGCTTAGCGTTGGTTTTTGTTTTTATATGAACCACAGCAGGAGTCGCTGCCTGTGCAGGAGCAGTAAAATCTATAGCTCCAGGAGGTAACCCAGCCCCATCAAAAAGACCCGTTTGTTTTGCATAATTAGGAGGTAATACGCCGGCTGTCTGACCACCATAGCTGTTTGAATCTTTTACATATTTGCCGTACCCCCAAACTACTCCTAAAGTTGTAAGGGCACTAAAGAAAACAGTAAATGCGAGTTGTTTAAATTTCATTGTATATCAGTTTAATTTTATTGTTTTGTAACAAATACCAAAAAATATGCCTTAGGTAAACAAAGTAACGATACCCTGACAAAATGCTATTTACCTCTAAGCCTATTTAACAATTAATTAGTAAGACTTTCGTACATCAAAGCGTCAGTAAAAATTCCATCGTATCTGCTCCATCCGCATAGGTAAACAAATCAGGGTTTTGTGCTTTTCCAAAAGGTACAAAATTATTGCCCACCAAACATTGCACATCATCTTGATTTTTTAAAAATTCTTGAAGTTTTCCAATGTCGTTATAATACTCATAATAAAGCTGGCTTATTGGCGAAAACATGTTACTGTTTTCTGTAAGAATAGTTGCTTCATTAGTCATGTAATAAATATTGTTCAATAAAATTATGGATAGATTATAGTCGTAATTGTTTCTATATTTATGATGATCGCCAAAGTATTTAAAGTCGGAAAACGATTTTAATAATCGCTCAAAATTGTACCCTTCAGGTACATATAATTTAGTAACGTTTCTGCAGCCAAGTCCGAAGTACAAATGAATATCGGCTGATAATAATTTTAATTCTGCATCGGTTTCATCACCCGTTAGCATTGCTATAGAAGTCCTGTTCTTTCTTATTATGTTTGGATATTTACCGAAGTATTCAGAAAAAGATTTTGCTGCACTGTTACCTCCCGTAGCAATATATGCGTCGCAACCTTTTAGCATTTCTGAAAAAGAAATATAATTCTGTATTTCTATATCAAGGCTGTACAAATACTTTACTAAACGTTTCACCAAAACATCGTCTTTAGATGACAACTTTACAGTTTGGTAATGCCCACTTATAAAAACCGTAAGCATGTCATGAAAGCCCACCATTGGTATATTTCCAGCCATTACAATTCCTATATTCTTAGGAGTTATATTATCGTCAATGTGATAATATGCTACCCATTTTTGAAGTGCATCTTCTGTAAGAAAATTATTGGCAATTTGCAAAGCAGCATGTTGAGAAAAATCTGTAGTAAACCAGCCATTTTTATAGAAAGCCTCTTGCTTGGCCTCCTGCCATTCCTCCCCATCAGCTTTTAAATATTCACCGGCCTTAACCATTAAATTAATTCTTTCTTGTACGTTCATAAGGTTCTTATTAAATTGCAACAAATTTACAACGATGGCAATCAAAATAACAGACGAATGTATTAATTGCGGGGCGTGCGAACCCGAATGTCCAAACAATGCTATTTACGAAGGTGGTGTAGAGTGGGCAATTGCTGACGGCACTACCATTAAAGGCAGTTTTACTTTAATGGATGGCACCCAAATTGACGCTGACCAACGCAACCCGCCGGTGGCAGCAGATACTTATTATATTGTACCAAACAAATGTACAGAGTGTCAGGGTTTTCATGAAGAGCCACAATGCGCCGCTGTTTGCCCGGTTGACTGTTGTGTGCCGGATGAAGATTATAGAGAAACAGTGGATCAGCTAATGGATAAGAAAAATCATCTTCACATTTAAATTTATTAATTTGACAGCGAAAGTATTATTGTGCTTTCGCTTTTTTGTATCTGTACTTTTTTAGAATTTTATTACCTTGCTTTTATGGCTAAAAATATCTCTTTGCTTGTTTATGTGTTGCTCATTGTCTCACACAGTTCATGCAATTTTTCTAAAAAAAACAATGATGAAACCTCGCTTTCAAAGAATGCAGCCTTGCTAAAAGCAGACAATGACTTTGCATCACTTAGTGTTGACAAAGGACTAAAGGAAGCTTATCTGGAAAATATAGATAGCAATGGCGTTTTACTCCGCCCCAACCAATTACCCATTTTAGGTGCAGATGCCGTAGATTTTATTATAGGACTTAAGGATACGGGTTTTACGATGTTTTGGAAACCTTCTAATGCCGTAGTAGCGTCGTCAGGCGACTTGGGTTACACTTATGGTGTGTACGAAATAAAATCTTCAGTAATAGATACTTCATTATACGGCACCTATGTGAGCATTTGGAAAAAGCAAGATGATGGCAAATGGAAATTTGTTTTACAAAGCAACAACGAAGGAATAGGCGAAGGAAAATAAATTTTACTTAACCCTCTATAACGGTAAACTAAGAATCAGAACATGAAAAAAATTGCATTGATAACGGGCGGTTATTCGGGAGAAGCGGTCATTTCTTACAAAAGTGCTGCAACCATCCAAAATAATATTGATGCAACAAAATGGGATTGTTACCTCATAGATATTCACCCTGATGGTTGGTTTTACAAAAAAGATGACAGCAGTAAAATATTGGTTGATAAAAATGATTTTTCAATAAATGTGGACGGTGTTCATGTAAAATTTGATGCAGTATTAGTTGGCTTACATGGAACTCCCGGTGAAGATGGAAAATTGCAGGGCTACTTTGATTGCCTTGGCATTCCTTACACATCTTGCGATGCAGCAACATCTGCACTAACCTTTAATAAAAGATATACTGTTGCAGTGGCAGCATTTGCGGGCATACACGTAGCAAGATCGATGCATCTTTTTAAAAATGATGGCATAACGGCGGCTGATATTTCAAAGCAACTAAATCTTCCTTTTTTTGTAAAACCTAACAATGGTGGCAGCAGTATTGGAATGAGTAAAGTCAACAAGATTGATGATTTAGATGCAGCATTAAACAAAGCATTTAAGGAAGATGAACAGATTTTGGTAGAAGAATTTATTAAGGGAAGAGAGTTTACTATGGGTGTTTTTAAGACCAAAGGAAAAATTGTTTGTCTCCCGATGACAGAGATCATATCTAAAAATGATTTTTTTGATTTTGAAGCCAAATACGAAGGAAAGAGTGAAGAGGTAACCCCTGCAAATGCAACAGAAAAAATTGCACAACAGATAAGACAGACTGCAGAAAAAATTTATAAAGTTTTTAATTGCAAAGGAATTGTGCGGATAGATTTCATTTACGATGATGTAAAAGAAGTCCCATATCTGTTGGAAATAAATACTGTGCCGGGACAAAGTGCAGCTAGCATAGTGCCGCAGCAGGTGGCAGCTATGAACAGCACTTTAAAGGAATTTTATAGTTTATTATTAGAAGAATGTTTTGTGTGATCATTATATTGCACTTTCTTGAAAACTAAAACAACCACACGTGTTTAAATTTATAACAGATAGACCTTTTTGGGTGAACCTGTTGGCAGTAATATTGCTGACGGTTTTTTTTATTTGGGGCTTTCTACAGTTTCTGGGAGTAATCACTAAGCACGGAAGTTACTTAACAGTGCCATCTGTTACTTCAAAAACGACTGAAGAGGCAGTAAAAATTCTGGAGAAAAATGGCTTTGAAGTTGTAATACAGGATTCTGTATATACCGATACTGCAAAAATGGGCATCGTCTTAAAACAATTTCCTGAACCTAATAGTACAGTAAAAGTGAACCGTGTAGTTCTTCTTACTATTAACCGAAGTACATTACCAATGTTGGATATGCCGGCATTGCAGGGTAAATCATTAGGGTACGCTTTAGAGATTTTACGTAGAAGTCATTTGGTTGTGGGCGACACAACATACAAACCTGATTTTATGCAGGGGTCGGTATTAGAGCAGCGCTATAACGGAAACTTAATTTCTTCAGGCACTAAAATACCATGGGGCAGCAAAGTAGATATGGTTATTGGTGGCGGACTTTCAAATGATCAGGTGGCAGTTCCATCTTTGTTAGGACTAACCTACGGCGAAGCAAAAATGGTATTGGAACAAAATGGAATTATGCTAGCTTCTACTGTAGTAGATCCTGGTATTTCGGATACAGCAAGCGCATTTGTATACAAGCAAAATCCACCAAAATTTACTGAAGATAAACGTCCGGTTTATATTCGTTCGGGGCAGGTAATGGATGTGTGGGTTTCCCGAGAAATGAAGATTCTAACAGATACAACTAATAATAATCAACCACAATGACAAAGATCTCTGTAACTAAATTAAAAGAAAGAATTGCAGCTAACGAGCCTTTACATTTATTAGATGTGAGGGAGCCTGACGAAAGACTGGAGTTTAATATTGGCGGTGTTTTTATTCCTCTTGGTCAGATAATGACGATGCAAACTGATGAGATAGAAAGCTTAAAAAATGAAGAAATAATATGTTACTGCCGCAGTGGTAAACGAAGTATGCAGGCTGCAATGACGCTCGAAACTTTTGGCTTTACAAATATTGTAAACTTAGAAGGCGGAATGCTCGCCTGGCAAAATGTTTAACCTGTTTTAACTCAATAAAAAAAGGCAACCATTTATGTGTATGGTTGCCTTTTTTATGTTTTCAATTATTTCTTTTTGCTAATGTTAGGCGTGATGTTTACACCAAATACAAAATTTGCTGTAGCCATCGGGTAGTAAAAGTTTTCAGTTGTAAATTTCCCGCCTGCAACATAACTGAAAGTATAACCGTTTGGTTCATATTTTCTAGAAAAAATATTTATTGTTTGTGCAAAGAAATTTACTTCACTTAAATTTTTCCCTTTGATTGTGTAAGTAGCTTTTACATCTTGTGTGTAATAATCTTTTAAGCGACGGTTGTTGTTGGATGTATTGTCAAGATATTCATCACCAACATATTTCCCTGTAAGCGTTAACAGCAGACTTTTTGCAGGAATTATATTTAAAGAAAGTGAACTTATAACGTTAGGTGAAAAGGAAATATCAGCATTTTTGTAAAACTTTGATCCCTGTCCACCGTTATCATAGTCATCATAATATTCGGTAAAGTCTTTAACCTTGTTTTTACTAAATGTTATATTGCCATTCAATGAGAAAGTCTTACTCAAAACTGCACTGCCAAAAAACTCTACACCTGCACGATAACTTTTTGGAATATTGGTTCTTGTATAAGCACCTACATCATTTATTTTGCCGGTGAGTACCAACTGGTCTTTGTAAGACATGTAATAGAAATTAGCTCCAAGTTTTAAGTTAGTTGTACTGCTCTCAACACCAGCTTCAAAATCATTTAATTTTTCAGGTTTAGGTGATGATGTTATCGAAGCTTCAAAATCATCTCTGTTAGGTTCTTTTACTGCACGTCCGTAAGAAGCATACAGCTTGTAGTTGTTTTTTGAAAATGTAATACCCGCTTTTGGGTTAAAGAAAAAATAATTTTTCTTTATTTTAAGATCAGGATTGTACCTAAAACCGTTTATGGTGTAATTTATATTCCTTACTTGAACATCAGCAAATGTTTGAAAGTTTTTACTGATATTTTGTGTCCATTTAGCATAGCTGGAGAAATCGTATTTGTGAGCAGGGTTGCTGTAGTATCTGTAATTTACAGGGATAGCTGCCTGTTCTTTAGCCCAAATAATTTCTCCATAGTGATCTCCTTCATATCTGTTATAACCACCACCAACAACAATCTGCGTTTTATTTTTGTCATACTGTAAAGAGAAAATAGATCCATAAAAATTATTATCAAGCCAAAGGCGCCTAATTAAATCTGTTGTTTGAATAGCTCCAAAATTAGGAAGTCCATATTCTTCTAAACTAGCGTCAGTTTTATACTGCTCATAATATCCCTTGCCTTTCGTGAAAAACACTGCGATGTTAGATTTGAGGAATTTATTAAATTGGTGGTTATAAAACAGCTGGTAATGCGTTTGTCTGTAATCATCTACTTCGTTTTGGTATGGAACACCAGGTTTTTCTGTTCCTGCACTGTTATATCTTCTGTTGGTATCAAGTGCAGTTTCATTCACACCAAAATAAGCCTGGTAAGTTCTTTCTTTTCCGGTAAAAACATTTAATCTCAATGAACTTTTATCGGTTAAATATGCTGTACTTAAATAGTAAGATTGAAGTCTTGCACTTGCCCTTTCAATATAACCTTGAGATCTGATATTGCTCATTCTTGCATCTACAGTAAAATGTTTATCAATTATACCGCTGTTAAACAGCAAACTATTTTTAAAACTTTCGTAGGAACCTGCGGTACTATTGAGTTCAAGGTGTCTTTCTTTATTTATTTCATTTGTACTTACGTTTAAGCTTCCACCAAAAGAGCCTGCGCCGTTGGCAGACGTTCCCACACCTCTTTGAACCTGTATGCTTGCTGCAGAGGAGGCAAGATCAGGAATATCGACAAAATAAGTACCGAGGCTTTCCGCATCGTTATAAGGAATCCCATTAAGCGTAACATTTATACGGGTCGCATCAGTACCACGTATGCGAATACCGGTGTAGCCAATGCCCGTTCCTGCATCAGAATTTACAACAACTGATGGTGTATTATTTAATATAAATGGAAGATCCTGCCCAATATTTAGTTTTTTAATTTCCGCTTTACTAAGATTGGTTTTTGCAAAAGGGTTTTTTTCTTGTGCCTTAACGGTAGTTATTTCTACCGGCTGTAAAAAAGAAGTATCGTTAAAAGATTTTTTGTTTTGTGCAAAAAGGGTCCCCAAAATGCACAGCATTCCTCCACTGAGTAATAAACGTTTCATAAAATAAATTTGTGCTGAACATCCCGGGGCAAGATGGTGCCGGTACGTAAAAAAATGCTTTCTCCCTTCGCAGGCATTATCCTGAGCAGGTTAAACGGGTATCATCTCAGCCTCAAAAATGTTGAAGCACCCCGGAAATTCAGTCGTTAATAATAAGATCGAAAGGCAAAGTTATGAGACAAAAGATAAAATAGGTGTTTTATTTGTAACAAAATTATTATCTAAACGTATTACACTTGTAAAACTGAAAGTTAAAAAAGTCATGATTTTTGTTCGTAGATATAGTATTATATAAAATATTGCGGCAAATATTTAATAACAGCTTTAAAAATATATTATGAAATATCTAAAAATAATAAGTCTTCTTTTTCTTAGTTTAAATGCAGCAGCACAAAAGCAATTTGTAGTAGATCCTGATGCAGTTGTGCGGGATATTACAGAGAGCTTTTCCAGCATAAAAGTTTCATCGGGCATACATGTTTATCTAAGTAAGGGTGAGGTTGAAGAACTTGCAATTAGTGCCCCGAATGAAAAATTTAAAGAATCTATTAAAACTGAAATAAGCAATGGCGTGTTGCATGTTTTTTTAGCAGGCGAGAGAATGAGAAATAACAGTAGTGGAAAATTAAATGTTTATATAGCCTATAAGAATCTTGAGCAGTTACAGGTAACAGGCGCATCAGACGTTGTTATTGCAGGGATTATGGAATTACCATTACTTAATTTACAAGTTAGCGGAGCAAGTCAGCTTATTGGCAAAATAAAAATAGATGAGTTAAATATGAAGTTAAGCGGAGCCAGTGAAGCAAAATTATCTGGCACTGTGAAAAATATAAATATTGAAAGTAGTGGAGCCAGCGATGTAAAATCTTATGACTTGGTTACTGAAAACTGCAATGTAAAAGCATCAGGAGCAAGTGATGTTAACATAACCGTTACAAAAGAGTTGGCTGCAAATGCAAGTGGTGCAAGCAATGTTTTTTATAAAGGCACTGCAGAGATAAAAATAAAACAAAGCACTGGCGCCAGCAGTGTTGTAAGAGTAGAGTAAGTTAACGTGGGAAAGCCCATACAAGAAATGCAGCAAAATTGTTATGCCTTTCCTGCATTGCATTTGAAGCCGACACAACCGTACATTCCTCAATACTCTTTTTACCATCCATGCTATTTTTAAATTGCATTGCGGAAGAATCCGACGTGATTGCAGTTAGCCACAGTTTTAAGTTTGGTCTTTTTCTCAATTTGTCAATACTGCTTAATGTAAGGCTGTCGTTTTTATATGCGGAATTATTGAAGTCAGTTTCAAATAGACCTGCTTTTGCAATCTTTTCATCGTTGTTCCAGGCAATATCAAAAGCGCTTAATGCAGCGTTGCCCAGCCCACTTATGGCCACACTATTAAACTTTCTAATAACGGTCTTCTTTTTTATAAATGGATACAATTCATCTACCACAAAAGAATTGAATTTTTTGTATTGTTTTATTTCAGGAACCTCCATCTCCTCCAGTCCATAATCTCCTTTTGTTCCCTTGAAGCCTACTAAAATTATGGGTTGTATTTTTTTATTTTTATAAAGACTGTCCAAAATTTCCTTTGCCTCGCTTTCGTCAATCAGGTCATTATTTATAAGAAGCAATAAATTCATTTCTTCTTTTTTATCAGGCATTTTTGTGGCGATAATAGTGAGGTCAACAGATCGTTGTAAGTGCCTGCTGTACACTTTATCATTCTGTTTTTTTACCGTTGATTTGCAAGCGACCATCAAACAAAAAATAAGGAGATAAGCTGAAATTCTAAGTGTCTTCATACAGAAAATTTGATACAGTGAATGTATCAATATTTTTAATAATTTATGGATTTTATAAAATAAATTCACGTTTAAAAACCTACTTCTTTTATATTTTATTAGGACAGAGAAGGCAAACTCCCTATCTTTGTGGGGCGAAGTAGAGCAGCGGTAGCTCGTCGGGCTCATAACCCGAAGGTCACTGGTTCGATCCCGGTCTTCGCAACTTAAAGGGGGCTCGGCAAATGCCGAGTCTTTTTTTATATGTTGTTGATAGTTTTTAGCAACATGATTACCTCCTCCATCTCATTTGCTTGTTTGTGGTAATCAATAATTTTAAATACCATAATAGATGAAAGCAGGTTTCGTAAATATTTTTGGCAAACCCAACGCAGGTAAAAGCACTTTGCTTAATGCATTTATGGGTGAAAAAATGGCCATTGTTTCACATAAGGTACAAACAACTAGGCACCGAATAAAAGCAATATTATCAGCTGAAGGTTACCAGATTATATTTTCTGATACACCTGGGATTATCGACCCAAAATACAAATTGCACGAAAAAATGATGCAGGCAGTAAAAGGAAGTTTAGAAGATGCCGATGTTGCATTACTCATTGCGGATGCCGGAGAAGACCCTGCCGAAAGCCATGATATTTTCCAAAAACTGAAATTAAAAGCACCGGTTATTGTTGTTTTAAATAAGACAGATTCGGTGAGAGATGCTTCAAAACTTGAAAGCGTAAAAGCCTTTTTTGCTGAACAACCATATTGTAAAGAAGTCGTGTTGATTTCGGCACTGAAGAAAAACGGAATAGATGAATTACTGCAAAGGGTTTTATCTTATCTACCAGAAGGGCATCCCTTTTATGAAGGAGACGATTTAAGCGATATGCCCGTGAAGTTTTTTGTGGGAGAATTGATAAGAGAGAAAATATTTGAAATGTACCACGAGGAACTACCTTATCACACAGCAGTGGTGGTGCAGGAATACAAAGAGAAAACTACACTTACAAAAATTCGGGCGGAGATAATTGTACAGCGAGAAACTCAGAAGGGTATTATTCTCGGCGAAGCCGGTAGTATGATTAAGAAATTAGGTACAGCTGCAAGGCAGGATATAGAAGCATTTATTGATAATAAGGTGTTTTTAGAACTTTATGTAAAAGTGCGCCCTAAATGGAGAGACAATGAGTTGTATTTAAAAGAGTACGGGTATTAAGGAAATTAAGAGTTACAAATGTTGAATGACGAATGCATTTGTAATTTGATAACCTTATCTCGAACAGATAATAAGAATAACTAAAATAATGACTGCGAATTCATAATTCGTAATTCAAAAATCTTAATTAAAATGAGTTTTACAGTAGCAATAACAGGTCGCCCGAATGTAGGCAAGAGTACTTTTTTTAATAGAATGCTCGAAGAGCGAAAAGCCATCGTAGATGATGTGAGTGGTGTTACAAGAGATCGCCAATACGGAGTTGCTGAATGGACAGGTCGTACCTTTAATGTAATTGATACTGGCGGTTTTGTGGTGGGTAGCGATGATGTGTTCGAAAGAGAAATTCGCAAGCAAGTTCACATTGCAATAGACGAAGCAAATGTCATTATTTTTATGGTAGATGCTGCAGCGGGTATTACAAATCTTGATGAAAGCATGGCTGACCTTTTACGCCGAAGTACTAAACCAGTTTTTCTTGTTGTCAACAAGGTAGATAACCACACAAGGATGATGGAGGCTAGCGAATTTTACAGCCTTGGCTTCGAGCATATATTTTTCTTGTCATCAATAAGTGGAAGTGGTACGGGTGAATTGCTGGATGCAATTGTTGAGTTAATGCCTGATGAAAGTGATTCAGTTCCTGATGAAAACGAAATTCCAAAATTTGCAATTATTGGTCAGCCTAACGTCGGTAAATCCAGTTTGCTAAATGCATTGATAGGGCAGGAGCGTACTATTGTAAGTGATGTAGCAGGCACCACACGTGATACTATTCATACCCATTACAATATGTTCAACAAAGAATTTGTGTTGATAGATACAGCTGGTATTCGTCGTAAAAATAAAGTGAATGAAGACATTGAATTTTACTCCGTTATTAGAGCAATTAAAGCAATGGACGAAGCCAATGTGTGTATGATAATGATTGATGCAGAAAAGGGAATAACCGCACAAGATCTTTCTATATTCTCTATGGCAGTAAAAAAAGGAAAAGGAATTATAGTGCTTGTAAATAAATGGGATCTGGTAGAAAAAGAAACCAATACAGCAAGAGATTATGAAAAAGATTTAAAGCAACGCCTTGCACCATTTTCTGATGTGCCGATCTTATTTATTTCTGTCACTGAAAAGCAACGTTTGCTTAAAAGTATAGAAGCAGCGTTAATGGTATTTGAAAACAGACAACGTAAAGTGGCTACGAGCAAATTGAATGAAGTGATGCTAAAAGCTATTGAGCAATTTCATCCTCCGGTTGTAAGAGGCAATGCGGTGAAAATAAAGTATGTAACCCAGCTCCCAACATTTGCACCAACTTTCGCATTTTTCTGTAATTATCCCGATGATGTAAAGTTGCCTTATCAAAATTATTTAGAAAATAAACTTAGAGAAAACTTCGATTTTACCGGCGTTCCGGTAAGGTTATTTTTTAGGAAGAAATAAGCGCTATTCTTTATCTTGAAATTACTTTTTATTGTTAGCATACATTGTAGCATTGTTATTGCATAACAATCTAAAACAATTAAGCATGAAAAAAATATTACTGGTTGCCATTGTTGCAACAATCTTTACAGCTTGTGACGATCAAAACACAACTACCACCACTGTAAGTACCGATTCATCTACAGTAGCAAACAATAAACTATCAACAGAGGGAAATATGATGATGAAAGATGGTAAAATGATGATTATAAAAGGTGGGGTGCCAGAGGTTATGACGCAGTCTGTAACGCTAAATAATGGTACCATTGTAATGACAAATGGCGAAGTAAGAATGAAAGATGGTACAACTGTTATGCTTACTGAAGGAGCCACAATACAGGGTAACGGGAGCATGGTAGACAAAGAAGGAAATGTTTTGCAAACAATAGGTCGTGCAGGCGATAAAATTCAGCAGGGTGCTGATAAACTAAAAGAAGGCGCAATTAAGTTGGAGGAAGGCGCTGCTAAATTATTAGACAAGGCAGGAAATAAAATGAAAGAAGGTGCTGATAATATGAAGAAGAAGCCCTAAGCTACTTATGCAATTTGTAAAAAATAAATTTACGTTTAAAAAAATAGCCTGGTGTTAGTGGGTCATTAAGTCAATAGAAAAGCATAGGAAGCTAATTATGCTTCTGCTCATTTGGCTATTGTACACATAAGTATTATATAATATTTATCAAAGATCTCATTGCCAATGGCAATGAGATCTTTTAATTTATTTAATTATCACTTTTATGCAACAGCTTCTACTATCTCATCCATGCTTATAGCGCTATGGCTTTCATCATATACACATTTGCCGTCCTTAATTATCAGTATTTGTGGTGATGCGTGCTCCACATCAAAGTCATCGGCTATTTTTGTAGAAATAGCTCTGTGAGCTATAAGGTCTAGGTAATTAAAATCAATTCCCTGTGGCTCTTCTGCTCTTTCCAAACGGCTTTTAGCCATACTGCTGATTGAACACTTTGTACTGTGTTTAAATATAACCTGCGGCTTTTCTGTAGACCGTTTTGTTATTTCTGCAAGTCCTTCTTCATTTGTAAATTCTTTCCAGTTCATTCTATATATTTTAATGGATAATTCCTTGGTTATTTGGACAACCTACCCTTCGGCTGCTTCGGATGCTGCCACAGCTTGTCACAAAAATGGCCAACGCAAAAATTGCAACAAACACGATTATTATTTTTTTCATAGTTTTTATTTATAAAATGCAAAGATAATTTAATCCATTAAACGAACTTAATCATCATTTATTATTAGCAAATGCTTAAGTTTTCTTCAAAGATGTATATTGCAGTTCTTAAAAACTTTCTTATTTTAACCCAAATCTATGCTACAACTTACGAGGCCAATTGCCTTTATAGATCTCGAAACTACAGGAGTAAACCTTACCAATGACAGAATTGTTGAATTAGCAATTGTAAAAATAATGCCCGACGGCACCCGCATAGCAAAACGTAGGTTAATAAATCCGCAAATGCCTATTCCACAGGTTACGAGCGATATACATGGTATTACAGATGACATGGTGAAAGATGCACCTACGTTTAAACAAATGTCAAATGAGATTAGGCAGTTTTTGGAGAATTGTGATCTCGGTGGCTACAATAGCAACCGATTTGACATACCAATGCTGATGGAAGAATTTCTTAGGGCCGGTGTGGATGTTGATTTAAGTGACAGAAGAATGGTAGATGTACAGCATATTTTTTATACAATGCAACCACGAACCCTAGCAGCAGCCTATCAGTTTTTCTGCGAAAAGGAATTAATTGATGCGCATAGTGCTGAGGCAGATATTAACGCAACAATAGAAGTGCTGGAAGCGCAACTTAAAAAATACGATAAACTTGGTACCACAGTAGATTCGGTTTTGGGCGTTATCGGGGAAGAAAAAATTGTTGATTATGCCCGTCGATTCGGTTTTGATGCAAAGGGAAACGAAGTTTTTAATTTTGGTAAGTATAAAGGCATGGCTGTTGCGGATGTTCTTAAAAAAGAACCTCAATATTACGATTGGATGATGAAAGGAGAATTTCCCATGCATACTAAGAAAAAACTTACAGAATTGTTTAACAGAACCCTTTTTAAGAAATAACCTAAGGAAAAGTTAATAGAAAAGTTTACTTATTATAATTTATTTTTGACTTATCATATCCTTCATTTATTGAAAAAAATAGTCATCATACCTACTTACAATGAATGTGAAAACATTGAAGCTATTATTACGACCGTAATGTCTTTACAAAACAATTTTCACGTGTTAATTGTTGATGATGGCTCACCAGATGGCACTGCACAAATTGTAAAATCTTTGATGCCACAATTTGCAGAAAGATTATTTATAGAAGAAAGAAAGGGAAAACTTGGATTAGGTACGGCTTACATTCACGGGTTTAAATGGGCTTTGAAAAAGAAGTATGAATACATTTTTGAAATGGATGCAGATTTTTCTCATAATCCACAAGACTTGGAAAGGCTATATGAAGCAGCTTCTAATGGTGCTGATGTTGCAATAGGCTCAAGATATGTAAAAAATGGCGCTGTAGAAAACTGGCCCATTGATCGTATTGCCCTTTCAAAAGGCGCATCACTTTATACACGCATCATCACATTTATGCCAATAAAAGATCCAACAGCAGGTTTTGTTTGCTACAAAGCAAACGTACTTAGCACTATTAATTTAGATGCTATAACCTTTGTTGGGTATGCTTTTCAGATAGAAATGAAATTTGCAGCTTGGAAACTTGGTTTTAAAATTGAAGAAGTGCCTATCACTTTTAAAGACAGAAAACTTGGCGCAAGCAAGATGAATAAGGGCATTATACAAGAAGGTATTTTTGGGGTATTAAATCTAAAATGGCAAAGTATCTTTAAAGACTATCGCCGTAAAATTGTTACAAAGCCTCTTTCGGAAAATGTTTTCATAGACCAAACGGTTGCTACAAAATCAAGTTAACTACTTATTAAATGCCGGATGAAACTGCTGTAAAGTGGTTCTTAAAAATTCCCGATCTAAGTGAGTATAAATTTCGGTGGTTGTAATGCTTTCATGACCAAGCATTTCCTGTACTGCACGCAAA
This sequence comes from Chitinophagales bacterium, assembly GCA_038225275.1. Classification (GTDB taxonomy): domain Bacteria; phylum Bacteroidota; class Bacteroidia; order Chitinophagales; family Chitinophagaceae; genus Ferruginibacter. Next base: position 32,183 of record JBBREY010000005.1, read on the forward strand.
TCAGCACCTCCCTCAACCAAATGTGTAGCGAACGAATGTCGGAAAGTATGAGGAGAAATATTTTTTGTAATACCTGCTTTTTTTGCAAGTTCTTTTAATATTAAAAATATCATTACTCTCGAAAGTTTTGATCCTCTTCGGTTCAAAAAAAGAAAGTCTTCCTGACCGATTTTGATCTTTATTTTATTTCTTATAACGTTTTTATATATGCCAATAAACTTAATGGCATCAGACCCGATTGGCACCAATCTTTCTTTGTCGCCCTTACCTGTAACTTTAATGTAGCCTGCATCCACGTATAAATTACTGATTTTTAAATTTACCAATTCACTTACTCTCAAGCCACAGCTGTAAAGGGTTTCAAAGATTGCCCTGTTTCTTTCGCTCTCTTGTTTGCTTAAATCTATGGCGGCAATAATTTTTTCTATCTCCTCAAAAGCGAGTGTGTCCGGTAATTTTCTGATGTTTTTAGGCGCTTCCAAAAGTGTAGCGGGATCTACACTCACTATTTCTTCTATTAAACAATATTTAAAGAAGCTTTTGATGCCTGAAATAATTCTTGCTTGTGATGCATGTTGCATGCCTAATTCATTTACGTATTTTGTAAATTTCTCCAGGTCTTTTAATTCAACATCTATAATTTTTTGCTGACTGGTTGTTAGTTCTAAAAAATCAGTTAAGTGTTTTACATCACGTAAATATGCCTGCACAGAATTTTCTGAAAGTGATTTTTCCAATTGAAGCCATGCCTTATATCCTTTCTTATAAACTTCCCACATTTCTTTTTACCTTGGTGATGCTACAATTTAATTAAACATTATTTTCGTTTCATAAATATTTTCCATTTCAAGCCATTATATGTTTCCGGTAAATCTCAGAGCCTTCAAAAAAAAACTAGCCATTAACAGAAGTTTCTTTAGAAGGTTCATTAATAAAATGGAAAAAAATCCACCCTTTAATATTGATAAACTTACACCGATTATTGATGCGGAAGTTTGGCAGGAAGTAGATTGTTTAAGCTGTGCCAATTGCTGTAAAGTAATGACACCAACATTCACAGAAAAAGATTTAAAAAGAATTTCCAATCACTTCGGGCAAACAGTAGATTCATTTAAAAAACAGTGGCTGAAAAAAGAGCGAAATGGCGATTGGGTAAACGTTACACAGCCTTGCCAGTTTTTAAATATGCAAACAAATATGTGTAGTATCTATTCGGTTCGACCGGAGGATTGTGCGGGTTTCCCTCACATAAAGAAGAGAAAATTCGAAGATTATGCACATGTACACAAACAAAACATAGACTATTGTCCTGCAACATATAAAATGGTTGAAAAACTTATCGAAAGAACTGCCACTTTATCTCCAAAAATTTGAGCTTGCAATTTTATAAATACACATCTTCAATCAGAAAATATGCTATTGGTAAATTTTTTATGATAGTAATAGAAAGTACATCAAATTGTATTCGCTGCCACTGAGGGTGTTGAAATAAGTATTCCGCAGATGCATTGATGAGGTTACGAATCTTCTTCTCACTTACTCTATCTTCCGGGTTGCCAAATTTTAGTGTTGTTGCAGCTTTTACTTCTATAAAATGAAGAACGTTGTTTTTTGAAGCAATAATATCTACCTCTAAATTTTTGTGTCGCCAATTGGTATGTAAAATTGTGTAACTCTTTTCTTTAAACCAAATGGCTGCAAGCATTTCGCCCTTTTTGCCCGTATCATTGTGCTGTGCCATTCAATTAAATTGTTTTGGGGCTGTGAGCAGAAAATATTAATTACCCATTTGTCCGGGCTATCCGTTACAATCTTTTTTCGTTCCTCAAAAAGTATTTCCACTTCTATCCCGCAGCCCTTCAACACAAAATCTTTCTTCAACTTCTATTGAAGCGTAAACTTATCATAATAATTTATTGGTTGCTACCGGTTCTCTTTCATATTCCACATCAATTTCTAAGTTTTTTCCATCTGCAGCTGCAGTTGCCAATTCATCGCACCTATTATTAAATTGATTATCTGCATGTCCTTTTACCCAAACAATATTTATGGAAAAATCTTTAGCCAGTGCATGGTATTTTTTCCAGAGATCAGGGTTCTTCTTACCTCCTTTAAAATTAGTTTTCATCCAGGTATTTAACCAGCCTTTGTTAATACTATTCACCACATATTGGCTGTCAGAATAAATTGTTACCGGAATTTCTCTGTTTTTTATACTCTCCAATCCTGCAATAATTGCCCAAAGTTCCATTCTATTATTGGTGGTATATTTAAACCCTTTGGATAATTCTTTTTTATGATTTCCATAAATTAGCAAAACTCCATAGCCGCCAGGACCGGGGTTGCCACGGGCTGCACCATCTGTATATAAAGTTATTGTACTCATATTGTGTTTTGAACCACTAAGACAGAAAGGTAAGAAGTTTCACAAAAAAAGTTTGATATCATGTGATAGAATATTGCATCATTGAAAATCCTTTGTGCTTCTTTTTTTCTTTGTGGTTTGACCCTACACCTGAAAAACCCCCACTTTAAACTCAGCAATATCAGGATTATGATCAGCTGCTGCAATTCCCTCACTAATAACCTTTCTTGTATCTGCCGGATCTATAATAGCATCTACCCACAATCTTGATGCGGCATATTGTGCCTTGGTTTGGGATAAATATTTGTCTGTTATTTTATCAAGTATTGCTTTTTCTTCTTCTGCTGATACTTCCTGTCCTTTGGCTTTCATGCCTGCTACTTGGATTTGCAACATTGTTTTAGCTGCCTGTTCACCACCCATCACAGCAATTTTTGCACCGGGCCATGCATAGATAAAGCGTGGATCATAAGCTTTACCACACATAGCGTAATTGCCCGCTCCATAAGAGTTTCCTGTAATAATTGTAATTTTTGGAACTACTGAATTAGCAACAGCATTTACCAGTTTAGCCCCATCTTTTATAATGCCGCTGTGTTCACTTCTGGTACCCACCATAAAGCCAGTTACATCCTGTAAAAACACGAGTGGAATTTTCTTCTGGTTGCAGTTCATAATAAATCTAGCTGCCTTATCTGCACTATCATTATAGATAACACCGCCCAATTGCATTTCGCCTTTTTTGCTTTTTACGATGAGCCTCTGGTTGGCAACAATCCCGACTGCCCAACCATCTACACGTGCATATCCGCATACGATTGTCTTTCCATAATCTTGTTTAAATTCATCAAAACTGTCGGCATCAACAATACATTTTATTACTTCCAACACATCATAAGGCTTGCTGTTATCTGCTGCAAGTATGCCGTAAATTTCAGCAGGTTTTTTTGATGGAGCAATTGCATTAATTCTATCAAAACCTGCGTTTTTAGGTTTGCCTAATTTGCTGATGATTCTTTTAACCCTATCCAAACATTCTTCTTCGGTTTTAAATTTATAATCTGCAATGCCGCTCAATTCATTGTGTGTGGCCGCACCACCAAGCGTTTCTGCATCTGCATCTTCTCCAATAGCAGCTTTAACCAAATAGGGACCTGCAAGAAATATTGATCCCGCGCCTTCAACCATTAAAGTTTCATCGCTCATAATGGGAAGGTAAGCGCCTCCGGCAACACATGCACCTGTTACGGCTGCAATTTGTGTAATACCCATTGCACTCATCTTTGCATTGTTGCGGAAAATTCTACCAAAATGTTCTTTGTCAGGAAAAATTTCATCCTGCATTGGCAGAAAAACACCCGCACTGTCTACAATATAAATGACCGGTAAATGGTTTTCCATGGCAATCTCCTGCATCCTCAAATTCTTTTTACCGGTAATAGGAAACCAAGCACCAGCTTTTACTGTTTGGTCATTAGCTACAATGATGCACTGCCTACCACTTACATAGCCAATGCCGCTGACCGTGCCACCTGCAGGACATCCGCCATATTCTTCATACATACCAAATCCTGCAAAAGCACCAATTTCTATAAAAGGTTTATCAGCATCGCACAGGTAGGCAATGCGCTCACGTGCTACCAACTTATTTTTTTCTTTTTGTTTTTCTATTGCTTTCTTTCCGCCACCTTCATAGATTTTCTCTAACTGTTTTTTTACTGTTCCCCACGCCAGTTTTTGTTCGTCTTCGTTTTTATTAAATTGAATATCCATTAGTCGATTTTATGTGCGGCAATTTAGGTAATAGTATTGAGTAGTGGGTATTGAGTATTAAGATTTGCCCTTTGCAAATTTGAAACGACCTATACCTTTTTATGCGCTATTGAAAATTTTTTCACCTTTCAATTCTTATCTTCGCCGCAAGCCAAGTTGCATAATTAAAGCTTAATATTTAGCTGAAGATGAAATGTGCGACGCCACCGAAGATCATTGTAGCTGATTCTTTGCCCGGCTAAAAAACAGAAATAAAATTTAAAAACAATGAACAATCAAATACAGTGTTCAGTATAATAAATAATCTAAATACTCAATACTAAATACTTACTACTACAATGAGCAAAGAACTTACAAAAAGGGCCGATAATTATTCAGAATGGTACAATGAATTGGTTGTGAAAAGCCAGTTGGCAGATCACTCTGCGGTACGTGGTTGCATGGTGATAAAGCCCTACGGATATGCATTGTGGGAAAATATGCGTGACCAATTAGACAAAATGTTTAAGGATACTGGACATGTAAATGCGTACTTTCCATTGTTTGTGCCCAAAAGTTTATTTGAGGCTGAGGAAACTAATGCAGAAGGTTTTGCAAAAGAATGTGCCGTGGTAACGCATTACCGTTTAAAAGCTGATCCAAATAACAAAGGGAAATTAATTGTAGATCCGGAGGCAAAACTGGAAGAAGAATTGGTGGTGCGCCCTACAAGTGAAGCTATTATTTGGAACACTTATAAAGGCTGGATACAATCTTACAGAGATTTGCCATTGCTTATAAACCAGTGGGCAAATGTGGTGCGTTGGGAAATGCGTACCCGTTTGTTTTTGCGGACTGCGGAATTTTTATGGCAGGAAGGTCATACAGCTCACGCTACTAAAGAAGAGGCAATTGAAGAGACGGTGAAAATGGTTAATGTGTACGCAGATTTTGTAGAGGAATATATGGCGGTGCCTGTTATTAAAGGTGTAAAATCAGCAAGCGAACGATTTGCAGGTGCTGAAGATACATATTGCATAGAAGCGCTGATGCAGGATGGAAAAGCATTGCAGGCAGGTACATCACATTTTCTGGGGCAAAATTTTGCGAAAGCTTTTGATGTAAAATTCAGTGATAAAAATAATAAACTGGAGTATGTGTGGGCAACGAGCTGGGGAGTTTCTACAAGATTAATTGGTGCATTGATAATGGCGCACAGTGATGACCAAGGATTGGTAATGCCGCCAAAAATTGCACCTATACAAGTTGTTATCATTCCTATTTATAAAGGGGAAGAAAGCAAATCTGTAATTGATGAAAAGGCACATGCTATGATGAATACTTTAGAAGCAATGGGCATAAGAGTAAAATATGATAACAGCGATAATGCCAGACCAGGCTGGAAATTTGCCGAGTATGAGTTGAAGGGTGTACCAATCAGGGTAGCACTTGGTATGCGTGATTTAGAAAATAATGTTGTGGAAGTTGCTAGAAGAGACACAAAAGAAAAGCAAACAATTTCTTTAGACGGTATAGCAGATTACCTGAAAAATTTGTTGGATGAAATTCAGCAGAATATCTACAACAAGGCACTCACTTTTCGAAATGAAAATATCACAGAAGCAAATTCATTTGAGGAAATGGTAAGATTGCTGGATGAAAAAGGTGGTTTTATTTCAGCGCACTGGGACGGGACTGAAGAAACGGAAGAAAAAATTAAAGAACAAACTAAAGCAACCATAAGGTGTATTCCTTTAGATAATAAACAGGAAGAAGGTGTTTGTATATTCAGCGGAAAGCCAAGCAAGGAGAGGGTTTTATTTGCGAGAGCTTATTAAAAAAATTACGAATTACGAATGTTGAATTACGATAAAACATGCACTTCTCTTTTCTCGATATAATTAGTTGGCTTGAGCAAAAGGAACTACCATGTTTATTCAAAAAATATTTTCATTTTGATTGTCCTGGCTGTGGTTTTCAAAGAAGTATTATTGCCTTATTGAAGGGAAATATTACGGAAAGTTTTTTATTGTTTCCTACTACTATTGCATTGTTAATATTTTTTGTATGTTTCTTCACCAACAATAAATACCAATTCGCCAATAGAGGAATAGTTTTAAATATTGGGTTGATATTTATTTTTACTGTTTTTGCATCATCTTACTTTTATAAAATTATTTAAATATTCTTTCCATGTCTGAGCAGCAAAACTTATTAACCTCCAATTTTAACCAACCATCTACGCTTCCAAATGCCACTGCTGTGTTGGTTTTGGGCATAATATCAATAGTAAGTTGTTTCTGTTATGGGTTAGGTCTTATATTAGGGATTATAGCGTTGGTATTGGCAAACAAAGATCTAAAATTGATTGCACAAGACCCCGATGGTTACAGTACGTCAAGCATTAGCAACTTAAAAGCAGGTAGAATTTGTTCAATTATTGGCATCTCATTTAGTGCTTTGTTTTTGATTATAATTGTACTGTATCTTATATTTTTTATGCCTACAATAATGGACGCTGTAAGAAAGGGAGGGAAATATTAATGAGATATTAAATGATAATTTTTCATTAATAAACGGATCTTGTTAGTTAAAAATTATATCTTCTTTTTTGTAAAATGTTATTCTTTTGTAGCCAAATAATTATAATCTTCCAGTAATTTTTCAAGGAAGTCTATCGAAGACAGCCGACTTTCTATTTTTAGTACCTCTTTTATTTTATATTCTATTCGAGTACAAATGTCGTGGTTGTGGTTCTTGCGTGCCTGTGTCAATACAGTTTTAATCGTATTTATATCATTGTCAGATAACCTCATTACTTCAGGAAAAACAGGCTTGTAATTTGTTTTATCCACAGCAATAAATATGGTGTCGTGTACTGACATAAAGGTTTTAGCATCGACTACTACAGTACCTGCGGCTAGATCACCTAATCGTTGGCTTTTCTTTGTTACCAATATGGTGATTATAACAGCAACGCCAAAAAACCCCGTATACATTGTATACATAATGAGGGCTATAGAAGATGCATACATGTACCCAAACAAAAACGGCCATTCAAAAAATTTGGTAATCCATCTAAGTATGAATTGCCCAAAAGTTGGTTCTCCACCTTCGAGACTAATTACTCTTATTCGCATTAATTTTTTCCCGATTGTTTGCCCGTTTAGCACTACCTCGGTTAGCAGAGAATAGAAAAGCATAGGAAGGGAAATAACTAAAATATCAATGCCAGTACTTTTTTCTGTGTTAAGCCCAAACTCTTCATACAATAAATGCTTCATGCTAAAAAGGTAAATAGCAAGCAAGGCAAAATCAATCAAGTAGGCAACAAGTCTTTTATGAAAGGGCGCCACTTCAAAATCCAAATCCACATTAAAAGCAGTATTTATTTGTACGGTTGGCATCAAGCACAATTTACAGCCAAGTGTACATATTCTAAATAAAAGCATATTTTTTTATGATTAAAAAAATCATGAAATTGTATTTATAACAACTCAGTACCAAACAAGCCGGAATTTTATGAGGGAGGCAATGTTTATAAAGAAGAATGCAGACAAGTGGAAGGCTTACCAGCAGGAAGATCCGGCTGATCCTGACGAAGCAGCCGAGCGTTTTGTTACAATTATGGATGATCTTGCCTATGCCAAAACTTTTTACCCGAAAAGCAAAGCAACCAAATGGATTAATGGGCTTGCGGCAAGCGTTTATCAAAATATTTATCGAAATAAGAAAGAAAAATATTCCCGTGTTTTTACTTTTTGGAAGTATGAGTTACCTCTTATTATACAAAAGCATCACCGTACCTTTTTATTTACTACGCTAATTTTTATTTTGTTCGTAGTGTTGGGTGTATTTGCATCTCGGCAAGACCCTGAGTTTATAAGAGGTGTTTTGGGTGATAATTACGTAAGAATGACAGAGGATAATATTGCGAAAGGCGATCCATTTGGAGTATACAAAGACGAAAATCCTTTCAATATGTTTGTGCGCATTGCTTTCAATAATATTAAAGTTGCATTCATAACATTTATGGGTGGTTTTACAGGAGGCTTACTCACATTTTATTTATTGTGGAACAATGGTATTATGCTGGGCAGTTTTCAATATTTCTTTTTTGCAAATGACTTGGGGATTCAATCGATATTAGTAATATGGATACATGGCACTATTGAAATATCTTCCATTGTAATTGCCGGTGCAGCGGGTTTTATCTTAGCCAACGGAATACTTTTTCCTGGCACCTACACACGCTTAGAATCTTTTAAAAGAAATGCAAAAGATGCCGCAAAAATTTTAATCTGTCTTATACCATTTTTTATTGGAGCCGCTTTTTTAGAAAGTTACATTACACATTTAATGAGCGATACTTATGATAAGGCACCGGGTGGAATGCCGGCTTGGATGAGTATTTTAATTTTAGGATTATCATTTTTATTAATCACCTGGTATTTTATTGCATGGCCCATTATCTTGCACAGAAAAGGATTTTTTATTAAAAAAGACGGTATCGTTTCTCGGCTGCAACAAAACGATGCGTAAAATAATTTCCCTATTTTTTGTATTTCTTTTATTGGCTGCATTTGTAAATGCTCAAGCTAATGTTGCGCCCGGTTTGAAAGAAGATTCAACATTTTTATTGGACAATAGCCAGGAAGATGAAACTTCAAACCCATCAGGATTTGCAAAGGAAGTACTTTCAGATACAACAATAAACTTTTCTGATTTTACAATACAAAGGGATTCGCTAGTTGCTCTTAAATTGAGAAAAGAATATAGCTGGATTTCGAACATTGATAGTTTTTTATTAGCACAAAAAAAAGATGATAGCGAGCAAGCTAAAATTGTAATTAAGCAAAGCAGCGGAAAATCATTTTTAGATAGCTTTTTTAATTCAGGAATTTTAAAGACTATTATGTGGGTTGCCGCAGCTGCTCTTGTATTATTTATTATTTATAAACTTTTTTTAAGTGAAGGGCTTTTTGGTAGACGGACAGTTAAGGCAGGAGTGAATGTGCAAACAGATGAAGATGACGTTCACTTGGGGAATGATTATGAAAAGCTGTTAAGGAAATCTTATGCAGAAGGTAATTGGCGTTTTGCTATGCGTTTTTTATTTTTAAAAACTTTGCAAAAACTCAACGAACAATCAATGATTGTATACGCAGCTGATAAAACAAATAGCACCTATGTAAATGAATTACCGCTGGCAAAAAGAAATGAATTTGCTTCTCTTGCGCTTTATTATGAATACATATGGTATGGCAACGTCGAAATTGAAAAAACTGTTTTTGATACCATTGAAAATAAATTCAGCAGTTTTATAAATAAAATATAGTTGAGAAAAAATTTACTACATATCACTTGTTTGTTGCTGCTTTTCTTTTTAAACGCCTGCCAATCCGATAATAAAAAAAAGCCGGATCTACGAGAAAGTTTTTCTTACAGAGATACTAGACCATTTGGAACTTCCGTCGCTTATAGTATTTTAAAAAAAAGATATGCCAATGAAAATTTGGAGGTGAATAAAAAAACCTTTGCAGATAATTATGGGTGGGATTACGATACTGCCTCTTTGTACATCAACATCAGCCGAAATTATTATGTTACGGATAGAGATGCAGAATCTTTAATGGCATTTATTTATAAAGGGAATACAGCATTTATTTCGGCAGCAAAGTATGATACGATTTTGCTAAACAAGTTGTATTGCAGACAAAATGAACCGATGTATTTCTCGGGAATCGAGTCATTATCGTTAAAAAACACTGCGGTTCGTTTTAATGAAAATCTAAGTTTGTACAACGAAAATTACAGTTATTACTACCTTCCTTTTGTGAATTATTTTTCTGAAATAAATAACTCTTATGGAAGAATTATTGGCTACAATGATGAGGGCAATCCTAATTTTTTTGTATTTATGTGGGGTAAAGGCAGAATTTATTTTCACAATGATCCACGGGCATTAAGCAATTATTTTTTACTTACTAAAAATAACTATTTATACCTGCAGGAGATTTTGCAGATGATGCCTGAAAAGCCTGAAAATGTTTATTGGGATAATTATTACAGCAACAAAAATTTTTCAACAAATGCTGATAATGGCAGCTCGACTATTGGTACGTTAATGAAATATCCGCCATTGGCCAAGGCTTTCTTTATTGCTATAAGTTTGCTGTTGCTGTATATGTTTTTCAATAGCAAGCGTAGGCAGCGTGTTGTACCTGTAATTAAAAAATCTGAAAATACAAGTATTGCATTTGCAGAGGCCATTGCAGGTTTGTACTTCAACAAAAAGGATAATAAAATAATTGCTGAAAAAATAATTACCTATTTAAATGAATACATACGTACTAAATTATTAATAAGTACTAACGTAAACGATATTGGTTACGCAGAATTGTTGAGCAGGAAAAGTGCTGTTGATTTCCGTATAGTAGACGAATTGGTTGCTGTAATAAAATCAATACACAAAGGTGAAAAGGTAACAGACCAGTTGCTGCTTAAATTAAATGGATTAACCGAAATATTTTTAAAAAATTAATAGAAATGGAAGATATTTTTTTTCAGGAAAGTAGTCCTGTGACTGAATTAAACAGAAAATTAAATGAAATAAGGGCGGAGATAGCCAAAGTAATTGTCGGGCAGGAGCAGGTGGTAGATTTATTACTAACCGGTCTTTTATGTGATGGACATTTACTGTTAGAAGGTGTGCCTGGCGTAGCCAAAACATTGGCTTCAAAACTACTTGCCCGTATAATAGATGTAAATTTTTCTCGTTTGCAATTCACGCCTGATCTTATGCCTGGCGACGTTGTGGGCACATCCGTCTTTAACCCAAAAGAAGGCGTATTTTATTTTAAGCCGGGTCCAATCTTCAGCAATATTGTTTTAATAGATGAGATAAACAGATCTCCGGCAAAAACACAATCCGCACTTTTTGAAGTTATGGAAGAAAGGCAGGTAACGGTAGACGGCATGTCTCATGCCATGCAGTATCCATTTATTGTGTTGGCGACACAAAATCCAATTGAGCAGGAAGGAACCTACAGATTACCTGAGGCACAGCTGGACAGATTTCTTTTCAAGATTAATATCGGATATCCAACGCTTGCAGAAGAGATTTTAATTCTTACGCAGCAACAAGGTAAAACGCAAAATCAATTGCTGCAATTTGTTAATAAAATTCTATCAGCCAGCGAAGTTGCCAAGTACCGTGAAGTTGTACAAAATATTAATATTGATGATAAATTAATTGAGTACATAGCAACGATTGTTCACGAAACCCGAAACAATGCGTCGCTCTATTTAGGTGCTTCTACAAGAGCCTCACTCGCAATTTTAAAATCGTCCAAAGCCACGGCAGCTCTAAGAGGACGAGATTTCGTCATACCGGAAGATATTCAGGCAATGGCGCCGCACGTATTACGCCACCGCATAATGCTTACACCCGAAAAAGAGATGGAAGGAATTTCGCCTGATGACCTTATAGAAAATATCTTAAAAGGAATAGAAATACCAAGGTAGATGGGCGTAGGAAAAAAATATATTGGAGATTTATTTGTTACGCAGCGTTTTTACGTTGTGATGGGAATTTGTGTAGTTGCCTTTATCTTTTCGTTTTTTTTTACTTTGGTCTATGGTTTTGTAAATATTCTTTTTTTGATGTCTTGCCTGTTATTTTTGGTCGATTACATTTTTTTGTTTGTAGTTTTTAAACCACCAGTTGCAAAAAGAAAGGTAGCAGATAGATTAAGCAACGGCGCAGTAAACAGCGTGAGTATTTTTATAACGAACCAAATGCCTTTTGTTATTGATGTACAGATTATCGACGAAGTACCTGTGCAAATACAGGAAAGAAATTTGATCATAAGAAAAAAATTGCAATCAAAAAAAACGGTGGAGGTCAGATATACGCTAACACCATTTGAACGGGGAAATTATGACTTTGGAAACATCATTATCTATTTTGAGTCACGATTAGGATTTTTACAAAAGCGGGAAATTGTTAAAGCTACTGATACTGTAAAAGTTTATCCATCGTTTATAAACCTTGGTAAATA